>CAYFKK010000008.1:0-14746 GCA_964343655.1 uncultured Actinomycetes bacterium
GCGATCGTATTTTCGCAGCAGCTACTTGGCTTAAAAGAGGGCGGCGAAGATCAAGATAAAGTCGCCAGCCGAATTTTCAATTACTCAATTACTTATTTAACGCTTTATTCGTTGTTATTAGTGGTTGGGGTCTTACTTCGATAACGCTTGATCTAAATCTTTAATTAGATCATCGACGTGTTCGAGCCCAACCGATAAGCGCAAAACGCTCTCGCCAATCCCCATCTTTGCCAGCACTTCTGGACCTAACCGGCGATGAGTTGTCGAAGCTGGGTGGGTGATTAGTGATTTGGAATCGCCCAAATTATTAGAAATATCAATCACCCGAAGTTGATCTAAGAATTTAAAAGTTGTTTCTTGGTCGCCATTGATTTCGAAACCAATTGTGGAACCACCAGCTTTCATTTGACGCTTTACTAATTCATACGATGGATGACTTGGCAATCCTGGGAATTTAACTTTTTTAATTTTCGGATGCTGTTCCAAGAACTCCGCGATCTTTTGGGCGTTTTCCGCCATTCGCCAAACCCGAAGCTCCATCGTTTCTAATGATTTAACTAATACCCAGGCATTAAATGGCGAGAGTGCTGGTCCAGTGTGGCGAGTAAATGGTTGTAGTTTCGTATCGATATATTCCTTAGATCCCAAAATTGCGCCAGCTAATACCCGACCTTGACCATCAATATGTTTTGTCGCTGAATACATAACAACATCGGCGCCGAGTTCAAGTGGGCGCTGCAGCACTGGTGATGCCATTACGTTATCGACAATTACCGTCGCGCCAACTTTATGTGCAATTTCCGAAACTAGTTTGATATCAACAATTTCATTTAGTGGATTACTTGGGCTTTCAATAAAAACTACTTTGGTTTCTTTAGTAATTGCAGCTTCCCAATTAGCGCGGTCATTGCCTTCAACTAATTCAGTGGTGATGCCCCACTTTGGCAAAATCTCCATCAAAACTACATAACAAGAGGAGAACATTGAAGCTGATGCAACAATTTTGTCGCCATTCGAAACTAAACAAGCAATTGCGGCAAACATTGCCGACATCCCTGATCCAGTACCCATGCAACTTTCGGCGCCTTCAAGCGCTGCCATTCGCTTTTCAAACATTTGAATTGTTGGGTTAGCAAATCGGCTGTATAGAAAATGATCAGTTTCATCAGCAAAGGAACTAGCAGCTTCTTCTGCGGATGAATAAGTGAATCCGCTTGATAAATAGAGCGCTTCCGATGTTTCACCGAAACCAGAGCGAGCTAAACCAGCGCGAATTGATTGAGTTTGTGGATTTAATTTCCAATCAGGTTCGGGGCGCTCTGCGCGAGGTTGATATCCCCATGGTCGCTTACTCACTGGCAAAGTCTATGGCAGAGTGTGAATGTGGCGACGCCGATAATTTCTGTAACCAATTTAAGTAAGCGTTATGGTGAACAAGTCGCGCTTTCAAACGCAACCTTCGAAGTTCCTCTCGGAACCATCTGCGGTTTTGTTGGACCAAATGGCGCTGGCAAAACTACAACAATTCGAATTTTACTTGGGTTAATCTCGCCAACTTCTGGCAGCGCAAAAGTGCTTGGTAAATCGGTATCTGAACCAGAAAAATATTTAGCAAATATCGGCGCCATGATTGAAGGGCCAGCTTTTTACCCAGCACTTTCTGGTGTCGAAAATTTAAAAATACTTGCCACGCTAGGTGGAATAGATTTTTCGGTCATCCCAGATCTAATGACCAAAGTAGGTCTGGCTGATCGCGCCGATTCAAAATATAAAACGTATTCCCTCGGTATGAAACAACGGCTAGGTATCGCCGCAGCGCTATTGCCAAATCCGAAATTATTAATTTTGGATGAACCAACAAATGGGTTAGATCCAGCTGGAATTCAAGAGATTCGAGAATTATTACAAAAACTTGCTACAACCGGAGTCACCGTCTTTGTCTCGTCGCATTTGCTCTCTGAAATTGAAATGATTTGCGAACACTTAGTGGTTCTGCGTAATGGCGAAGTTATTTTCGCTGGCCCAGTAAAAGACTTACTGCAACGAAATCGCCCAACCATTATCGCCAAACCGATCAATGGCGGTGACTGTCAGCGTTTGATTGCACTATCTGGTTTGCGTGGTGAAATTATTGACGAAACTGTTTATTTAGATGCACCCGAAACTTTTGCACCAGAGCTAAATAAAATTGCGTTTGATAATGGCATTTTGCTGGCGCAATTGACGCCAGTGCGGCCAACTTTGGAAGAAACATTCTTTGAAATTACTGGTGGAAAATGATTAATATTTTTCGAGCTGAATGGCGCAAGCTACGCCGCCCAACTTTATTTTTTGGATCACTTTTTGCTGTCGGATTTGTTTCGGCAATGATTACCGCATTTATCTTTATTCTGATTGACGCACCAACTGGTAATGCTAAAGAAGGTGCACAGGCAATGGTAGTTACCCGTGAAATGTTGGCGCTTCCAGAAGGTGTAATGATTGGATTTGCAAGTTCCGGTGCCCTTCTTGGAATAGTTGCGCTCTCTGTTTTTGCAGCTCAAACGGCACAAGAATTTTCATTGGGTACGTTGCGCAATTTATTAGTGCGCCAACCAAATCGAATTAAATTATTAATGGGTAAATACATTTCAATGATCACATTTATCGCGTTAGCTGTTGTGGTGAGCCTCATTTCGGCAATCGCAATTGCCTATTTATTGGCTGGAAATGCCGGCGTTTCAACCACAGCATGGCGGTCAGGTGATGCAATCAAAGCCATTTTAGAAAGTTATGGAAATGTATGTATCGCGGCAATTGGTTACGGAACGATTGGAATGGCACTTGGGATCTATTTGCGATCACCGATTTCGGCAATTTCAATTGGCGTCGGCTGGTTATTAGTAGTTGAAAATATTATTGCGGCCGCATGGAAAGCATCAATGAATTGGTTGCCTGGCCAGTTGTTATCAGTAATTTCTAATGGTGGCGAAAATTACGGAGCTGCCTTAATTAAAATTAGCGTTACCTTAATACTGCTCGTGCTCAGCTTCACTTATATTTTTAAGCGCCGCGATGTCGCTAACTAAGTTTTAATCACAGCCCCTTTAAAATTGGCAAATGCTTAAGCGAATTGCTCTGGTTTCAGCTGCCCTGATGATTGCCGCTGCCACTCCAGCAATTTCCGCGCCGCCAAAACCAACCCAAGCAGAAATTGATGCTGCGAAAAAAGTTGAAGCTGAGAAGAAAAAGGCTGCTGATGCTGCCGCCGCAAAGGTGCGCGCTGCAAATGCAACGCTCAAACAATTAAGCGCGATCGCGGCAAAGGCCCAAGCAGCTTATAACCAAGCGTTAAAAGATTTAGATCGCGCAAATAAGAATGCAGTTGCGGCGCTTAAGGCGCAGAAAGCAGCCGAAGCTGCGGTAAGTGCCGCACATCGCACGATCGGAAAATTAGCAGTCAACGCATACATTCTTGGCGGCGACTTTTCTGATTTACAACCGCTACTTTCGGCAAATGGACCACAAGATTTAGTTGACCAAATTTCAACTTTAAATAATTTGGGATCACAAAACACGGTTGCACTAGAGCGATTTAAAGCGGCAGAGGTTATTGCTAAGCAAGCGAGAATTGCAGCGGACAATGCAAAAATTAAACAAGAGGCAGCAACAAAGAAAGTTGCTGAAACTAAAAAAGTTGCCGATCAAGCTCGGGCCGATCAATTAGCAAAAGTTAAGGAACTTCAGAAGATCCAAGATCGGTTGATGAAAGAGTTACAGACAGCTTATAAGCGTCGCACAACTTTGGAAGAACAGAAACGGCTAGCTGAATTAGAAGAAGGTTCGGCCGCAATCGCCGAGTTCACTCCTAACCAAGCAAAGATCTGGCCTGATCGCGGATTTAAAGGTCGAACAACATCAAGAAGTACTTTTGCAATGCGGCAAGCAGCAGTTGCTTATGCAAAGAAACAAGTTGAAGCTGGCAAACCATATGTTTGGGGCGCCGAAGGGCCGAACTCATTTGATTGTTCAGGTTTGGTTTATGCTGCTTATAAAGCTGCGGGACTTGGTTGGCCAAACTGGGATCGGTTAAATGCGGCGCTTTATTCAGTTGCAACTAAACATGTGCCACTGAGCCAGATGGAACCAGGTGATTTACTTTTCTATTCTTACAATGGAAGTATCGCGGCAATCCACCACATCACAATTTATGCGGGCAACGGAAAAATGTGGGAAGCGCGGTGCACCAAGTGCGGCCTTAAATATTCCGATGTATATAGCGTCAAAGGCTTAATGCCTTTCGCAGGTCGCGTTTAACAAATGGGGCTACTAGCGCTTCGAAGCGCAGTGCGCCCATACCTTGAATCCCTAGCGCCAGGAGATACCGTTGCTGTCGCCGTATCTGGTGGCGCAGATTCGTTAGCTCTAGCTGGCGCAGTTGCGCTCGAAGCAAAAAAATTAACGTTAAGAGTTATTGGCGTAACCGTGGATCATCAGCTGCAACTTGGATCGTCCGAGCAAGCATCCATTGTTGTTAAACAATTACAAGAACTTGGCATTACTGAATCTATTGTTAAAAAAGTAGATGTAGTTATGCACGACGGCTTAGAAGCATCTGCCCGGCGGGCTCGGTATGCCGCCTTTGAAGAAATATCTGCCGATGCAATATTTTTGGGACATACCAAAGATGATCAAGCCGAAACTGTTTTATTAGGATTAGCGCGCGGCAGTGGTGGAAGATCTTTATCTGGCATGGCAGCGCAAACAGGAAAATACATCCGACCATTACTTGCAATTTCTCGGAAGGAAACGATTGCGGCGTGCCAGGAATTAAAGGTAAAGCCGTGGACCGATCCACATAATTTTGATAACTCATTTTTACGAGTTCGAGTTCGCGAAAAAGTAATTCCATTAATGGAAGAAGAGCTAGGTCCGGGAATTATTGATGCCTTAGTGCGCACCGCAAATTTATTGCGGGATGATTCCGATGCACTCGATGCGCTGGCGCGCGAATTTTGGAATAAAGATCAATCTTTAGCGGTTGACGAGTTAGAGCAATTACCGCGCGCAGTTCGTACTCGCGTGCTCCGAATCGCGATTCGAGAGTTTGGCGGCGAGCCGTTGAGCATGGATCAGGTGGCGGCCGTTGAGGCGCTTGTCACCAATTGGAAGGGGCAGGGCGAGGTGAGCGTGCCGGGCGGTGTGAAGGTTTCTCGAATTTCGGGCAGACTTTCGCTCTCAAAACGCTAACTAGGAGCCCCCTTGGATTTAGAGAAGCTCGGAACTGATATCGAGCGAGTAGTTGTAACGCAAGAGCAATTGAAAACTCGATTAACTGAAATTGCTGCGCAAATAACTAAGGATTACGACGGGCGAGATTTGATTTTAGTTGGCGTATTAAAAGGCGCGGTAATGGCGATGGCTGATTTATCACGCGCAATTCAACGACATGTTGATATGGATTGGATGGCAGTTTCTTCTTATGGATCTGGCACCAAATCATCTGGCGTAGTCCGAATTTTAAAAGATTTAGATCGCGACATTACTGGCCGCGAAGTTTTAATTGTTGAAGATATTGTTGATACTGGCTTAACGCTTTCGTGGTTAAAGGCAAACTTAGAATCTCGGGGCGCAAAGTCGGTTGAAATTATGACTGTGCTGCGCAAACCAGATGCGGCACAAGTTGAAGTTGATGTGAAATATGTTGGGTTCGAAATTCCATCCGATTTCGTAGTTGGTTACGGATTAGATTTCAACGAGAAATACCGCAATCTTCCATTTATCGGTGTGCTGGCTAAGCACATGTACTCTTAAGGAAACTAATGGCCAAGTTAATTAATAAGCCAACAAAAAAGGACGCACCGAAGAAGGGCGTTCGAAAGGTGTTGAGCACGCCGCCGCGCACTCGCAGCCAGAAGTTTTTCCGTGGTCCGCTATTTTGGATATTAGTTGCAATTTTGGCGGCAACATTCTTTGGCCAAATTTCTTCAGCCTCAAATCGTTTTACCCCGGTAAAGACTTCACAGATTCTGAATGCGATTGCAAAGAGTGAAGTGGAATCGGCGACGGTAGTTGATCGCTCGCAAATTATTAAAGTTGTTTTGAAACCGGGCAATGGAATTGCCGGATCAACAAAAGTTCAAGCCTCATATGTGGCAAACCAAGAACCACAAATCATTGATGTCTTAACAAGTAATCCACCTGCTAAAGGTTGGACCATTGATGTGCCATCGCAATCAATCTTTGTTTCGTTCTTATTCTCGATTGCACCAATACTTTTAATCGGACTTTTGTTCTTCTTTATGATGGGACAAGCGCAAGGTGGAAATCGTGCGCTTTCTTTTGGTCGTTCGCGTGCCAAGTTGCAAGATAACGAAGCGCCAAAGACCACATTTAAAGATGTTGCTGGTGCTGACGAAGCAGTTGCCGAATTAGAAGAGATTAAAGATTTTCTTTCTAATCCACCGAAGTACACCGCGTTAGGTGCCAAGATTCCGAAGGGGGTACTGCTTTATGGCCCACCTGGAACTGGTAAAACTTTATTAGCGCGCGCCGTTGCGGGCGAAGCAAAAGTTCCGTTCTATTCAATTAGCGGTTCAGATTTCGTAGAAATGTTTGTTGGTGTTGGTGCGGCTCGTGTTCGTGATTTATTTAATCAAGCGAAAGAAAATGCACCAGCAATTGTTTTCGTTGATGAGATTGATGCAGTTGGTCGCCAACGTGGCGCTGGCTTAGGTGGCGGTCATGACGAGCGCGAACAGACGCTAAATCAATTACTCGTTGAGATGGATGGCTTTGATGATCAGAGCCAAGTTATTTTAATTGCGGCGACAAACCGACCAGATGTTTTAGATCCGGCGCTACTTCGCCCTGGTCGATTTGATCGCCAAATTCCAGTAGAGCGCCCTGATTTAAAAGGTCGCGAAGAGATTTTGAAAGTTCATGCTAAAGGCAAACCAATTGCAGATGATGTCGAATTATTAGCAATTGCCCGGCGCACCCCAGGTTTTACTGGCGCGGATTTAGCAAACGTACTTAACGAAGCTGCGCTATTAACTGCGCGCAACAAAGAGAAAGCAATTACCGCATCATCAATCGATGAAGCCATCGATCGCGTAATGGCCGGACCACAACGTAAGTCGCGAATCATGAGTGACGAAGAGCGGCGCGTCACCGCCTATCACGAAGGTGGCCACGCACTTGTGGCGCACGCGCTGCCACATACTGATCCGGTTCATAAAGTGACAATCATGCCGCGCGGTCGCGCGCTTGGTTACACGATGGTGTTGCCAGATGAAGATAAATATTCGGTAACTCGAAATAATTTATTAGATCAATTGGCTTACACCCTTGGCGGTCGTGCAGCGGAAGAATTAATTTTCCATGACCCATCAACTGGGGCAAGTAACGATATTGAAAAGGCGACCGCATTAGCTCGTTCAATGGTTACCCAATATGGAATGACCGAAGCGATTGGCGCTGTAAAACTTGGTTCAACTTCCGGTGAGCCATTCTTGGGGCGCGAACTTTCACATCAGAAAGATTATTCTGAGAATTTAGCAGCAGTAGTTGATAGTGAAATCCGTAAATTAATCGAACGAGCACATCAAGAAGCTTTCGATATTTTGGTGGATAACCGAGCCATTCTCGATAAATTAGTTGTCGAATTATTAGATAAAGAGACGCTAAATAAAGAAGAGATTGCTGAAATTTTTGCTGGCGTGAAACCAGTTGCAAAACGACCAGCTTGGACTGGTTCGGCAACTCGGAAACCTTCATCGCAACCACCAGTTGCAATCCCAACTGAAGGGACACCAAAAAAGCGCGCGCCACGTAAAACTAAAGAAAAATCAGAGTGAGTGACGTCAACAAAGTAACAATGGGAGCGCACGATGGTCGTGCGCTCCACCCTTATGACGCTAAACGCGCTGAAGCGGCTGTAAAAGAATTATTAGCCGCCCTTGGCGAAGATCCAGATCGCGAAGGTTTAAAAGAAACGCCAGCGCGCGTTGCGCGCGCGTTTGCCGAAAATTTTGCTGGGTTATGGCAGAAACCAGAAGATGTTTTAACCACAACTTTTGATATCGGACATGAAGAGTTAGTAATTATTCGGGACATCGAAGTTTTTTCGCATTGCGAACACCATTTGACGCCATTCCATGGCATTGCCCATGTTGGTTACATTCCAAATGGAAAAATTACCGGGTTATCAAAAGTTGCGCGATTAGTAGATTTATTTGCGCGGCGACCACAGGTACAAGAACGGCTAACTTCTCAAATTGCAGATGCCATGGTGGAAATTTTAAAACCAGCTGGAGTAATCGTAATCATTGATTGCGAACATTTATGTATGTCAATGCGCGGCGTTAAAAAGACAGAAGCTCGCACCGTAACTTCCGCAGTTCGCGGTGTGTTACGTGATAGCGCAACCCGCGCCGAAGCAATTTCGCTAATTACAAACCGCTAATGACGCTGGTAATGGGCATTTTAAATGTCACACCAGATTCATTTTCCGATGGCGGAAAATATTTAGCGCCAGAAAATGCAATTGCTCGTGGTTTAGAGATGATGGCCGAAGGCGTTGACATTATTGATGTGGGCGGTGAATCAACTCGGCCTGGCGCTACACGTGTTACTGAAGCTGAAGAGTTAGCTCGAGTATTGCCAGTAATAACCGAGTTAAAAAAACGCGGCGCCAAAGTAAGCGTCGATACGATGCGATCAAATGTGGCAGCCCAATCTGGCGCCGACATAATTAATGATGTTTCTGGTGGTAAATCAGATCCAAAGATGTTTGAAACAGTTGCTGGACTTGGCGTGCCATACGTATTAATGCATTGGCGGGGCCATTCAAACGAGATGGATCAGAAAGCGATTTATAACGACGTGGTAACTGAAGTTATCGATGAATTATTAGCGCAAGTCGAATTAGCTTTAGTTGCTGGAATAAAGAAAGAGAATTTGATTTTAGATCCTGGCTTGGGTTTTGCAAAAAATGTGGAACAGAATTGGGAAATTGTAAATAGCATTACTGAATTTAAAAAGCTGGGCTACCCGTTGTTGATTGGTGGTTCGCGGAAAAGATTTTTAAATGGCAGCGAAGCTGAGTCGATTAAGTTGACAGCGTTAATGGCAAAGCAAGATATTTGGGCGGTGCGTACTCATTCGGTAGCTCCACATAAAGCAGCGATAAAAAATTTATGATTGAGATTAAAAGAATTAAGGGTTACGGCTATCACGGCGTGTTCGCGAACGAGCGCGAAATCGGTCAAGAGTTTTTTGTTGATGTGGCTGCGGATTTAGATTTAACGGCTGCTGCGCAAAGTGATGACTTAGCAGATAGCGTGGATTATGGCGCGATGGCTAAATCAGTTTTAGCGGAAATAACCGGGCAACCTTGCAATTTAATTGAGAAATTAGCGAGTCGAATTGGGCAGCGGTTGATTTCAGAATTTTCAAAATTAGATTCGGTAACAATTACTGTGCATAAGCCGTCAGCACCCCTTGGTGTAAACGCCGAAGATGTTTCGGTCACAATCACAACTTGGCGATGAAAGCAGTAATTTCAATCGGATCAAATATTAACGATCCAAAAAGTAATTTAGATTTAGCAATTGGTTTATTACGTGAAGCAACTGACGTTAAAGCAATTTCTAAATATTTTGAAACTGAACCAGTCGGCATTACTGATCAACCTAATTTCTTAAATGCCGTTGTAATTTTAGAGAGCGATTTACCAGCAACTGAATTGCTTTCGTTACTTCATGGAATTGAAAAAGCGATGGGGCGAAAACGGGATTTGCGCTGGGGACCACGAAATATTGATTTAGATTTAATTCAATATGGTTCGATTTTAAGTAGCGCCGAAGAACTTACTTTGCCGCATCCGCGAGCACACGAGCGAGAGTTTGTTTTAGCACCTTGGCTTTCAATTGATCCAGATGCCGAATTAATCACGCACGGACGCGTGGATCAGTTATTGAAGAATTTGGAATAGAATTGCTTTTGCCCGGTACCCAAGTGGACTGGAGTAAAAATGGTTAAAGGGTTGGTCCCAACAATGGGTGCGTTGCATGCTGGCCATGCTTCGTTAATTACTGCTGCCGCAAAAGAATGCGACCAGGTAATTGTTAGTATTTTTGTTAATCCGCTGCAGTTTAATGATCGCGAAGATTTAGCAAAGTATCCGCGGACGCCAGAGCGCGATCAGGAATTAGCACTTGCGGCCGGCGCAACCGAAGTTTGGTTTCCAACTTATGAAGAAATTTATCCGGCTGAAATTAAATTAATTGATGCGGGGCCAATTGGTGAGCTTTATGAAGGGGCAGCGCGGCCAGGACATTTTGCTGGCGTCTTAACTGTGGTGCAGCGACTTTTTGATTTAGTGAAACCAGATAGAGCATATTTTGGCGAGAAAGATTTTCAACAATTATTTTTAATTAAAAAATTTACTTCTGGCGTCGAAATTGTTGGATTGCCGACAATTAGAGAATCTGACGGTTTGGCGATGTCTTCGCGAAATGCTCGACTTTCGCCAGAAGATCGAAGCGCTGCCACCATTATTCACCGCGCACTTAAAAGTGGGACTTTGGATCTCAGTAGCGAACCACGGTTTAAGAAAGATTATGCAGTGGTGATTGATGAGGAAACTTTTGAAGTTGCAAAATCCGATACCAAACAGAAGCGTGCTTTGATTGCCGGAACAATTGGCGGAGTGCGCTTAATCGACAATATGGTTATCGCATGAAGTTATTGGCGCCTGAACCTGGTTGGAGCCAACATGCCGATGTGGTGGTTGTTGGTTCGGGCATTGCTGGATTAACTACTGCGCTTCATGCGCGAACATTAGGTTTATCCGTTTTACTGGTGACAAAATCTTTTATTGACGAAGGTTCAACTAAGTGGGCGCAAGGTGGGATTGCGGCAGCGTTAGGTCCTGGTGATTCACCAGCCGAACACGAACGAGACACATTAGTTGCGGGCGCTGGGTTATGTGATGTAGCTGCAGTAAAAGTATTAGTAACTGAAGGTCCAGAAGCAGTGCGAAAATTGATTGCGCGCGGTGCGGTATTTGATAAAGAGGCAAGTGGTGAATTTTCAGTAACTCGCGAAGGTGGCCATTTAAAAAATCGAATTTTGCATGCCGGTGGTGATGCAACTGGCGCTGAAATTTCTCGCGCATTATTAGCAGCAGTTCGGGAAGATCATGGAATCGAAGTAATCGAACATGCATTGGTATTAGATGCATTAAAAGATAAAAGCGGCGCAGTATGCGGCGTAACTTTGCACGTAATGGGTGAAGGTTCGCGCGATGGTGTCGGCCAAATAATTGCTGGCGCGGTAGTACTGGCTACTGGCGGACTTGGGCAAGTTTTCCAAGAGAGCACTAATCCAGCGGTATCAACTGGTGATGGTGTTGCACTCGCAATGCGTGCGGGCGCAAAAATTTCGGATGTGGAATTTATTCAATTTCATCCAACGGTTTTGTGGTTGGGCGAAAAACATGAAGGACAACAGCCACTTATAAGTGAAGCAGTTCGCGGCGAAGGCGCATATTTAATAGATGATGAAGGTAAAAGATTTATGGTCGGACAACATAAATTGGCCGAATTAGCACCGCGCGATGTAGTTGCAAAAGCGATCATGCGCCAGATGGAAGATCGGCAAATTCCTCATGTTTGGTTGGATGCCCGCCACTTAGAAAATTTTTCGGAAAGATTTCCCACTATTTACTCATCATGTTTAGCAAATGGCATTGATCCGACAAAGAATTTAATTCCGGTAGCGCCGGCATCGCATTATGCATCTGGCGGAATCCGAGTCGATTTAAATGGCCTAAGTAGCATTACCGGACTTTATGCTTGTGGTGAAACGGCTTGCTCTGGAGTGCACGGGGCAAATCGGTTAGCTTCAAATTCATTATTAGAAGGGTTAGTTTTTAGCGCCCGAATTGCTGAACATATTGCTGCTAATCGACGACCATTTGGTCAGCCGGTTAAAAATGAAGAGAAAAGCATTTTGATTGACGCAAATTTGCGGAGCGTAATTCAGCGGGCAATGAGTGAAGGAGCCGGCGTTTTACGTTCTAAAGAATCGCTAACTGCAACGGCAATTACCTTAAGCGAAATTAGCCATCGCACCAGCGCAGCACCTGCAACTAAAAGTTGGGAAACTACAAACCTTTATCAATTAGCGCAAGCGATTTTGAAAGCGGCGTTAATCAGAGAAGAGACTCGCGGGTCTCATTGGCGAGAAGATTTTCCAAATCTAGACAGTAAGTGGCAGAAGCGAATTAATTTACGTTTGATTGATGATCAGTTTGAAGTTAGCTATGAAGAGGTGGCGTCATGAATTTAGATTCTTTAATTGAACTTGCGCTTACCGAAGATTTGCGCGGCGGTAGCGATGTAACTTCGGAGGCCACAATTGCGGCTGATGCAATTTCCACAGCGGAATTTATTGCTCGCGGCGAAGGAGTTGTCGCCGGAATTGCCGCGGCAGTCGCGGTATTAAAACGTGTTGGGTTAACCGAAATTGACGTTATTACCAAAGATGGCGATCGAGTTCATAAAGGTCAGCGATTAATTAGCGTTACTGGAAATACCCGAAAAATATTATTGGCCGAACGCACTGCGCTAAATTTTTTAACACATTTAAGCGGTATTGCTACCACCACCAGTCATTGGGTTAAAGCGCTAGAAGGTAGCAATTGCAAAGTTCGCGATACTCGAAAAACCACACCTGGTTTTAGAGATTTAGAAAAGGATGCAGTTTCATTTGGCGGCGGAACTAATCATCGATTGGGTTTAAGTGATGCCATCTTGATTAAAGATAATCACATCCAAGCTGCTGGCAGTATTACGGCAGCAATCGAACGGGTAAAACCACTTGGTCTGCCAATCGAAATCGAAGTTGATAATTTAGAACAGCTAAAAGAAGTTATCCCGCTTCGTCCGGATTTAGTTTTGTTAGATAACTTTGAGCCAGTCGATTGCATCAAAGCAGTAGCGCTAGTAAATGGCGCATTTAAATTGGAAGCATCTGGCGGAATTACTTTAGAAAATGCTAAGGCATATGCGGTAACAGGCGTGGATTTCATTGCCGTTGGTGCGCTGACTCATTCTGCTCCGGCATTTGATATCGGATTAGATTTTAAGGAAGGCAAATAAATGTTACTTACCGTTGATGTTGGAAATACCCAAACCGTTTTAGGAACCTTTTTAGGTGAAGATTTAGTTCATAGTTGGCGCGTAAAAACCGATCCACGGAACACGGCCGATGAATTGTGGTTGCAATACAGCGCGCTAATTGATGATCTGCAATTAACTGGGTTGTCGGTTTGTTCAACTGTGCCAGCAACGCTTCGCGAACTTCGTTCAATGATTGGCCAATATTTTCCAGATTTGCCAACCACAATTGTGGAGCCAGGAATTAAAACTGGGGTGCCACTCCTAGTTGATAATCCAAAAGAGATTGGTTCAGATCGAATCGTAAATACATTAGCGGCCCACACACTTTATGGCGGCCCAGCAATTGTGGTGGATTTCGGTACCTCAACAAATTTAGATGTGGTTTCACCAAAAGGTGAATTCTTAGGCGGTGCATTAGCACCCGGTATTGAGATATCGGTAGATGCATTGGCTGCTCGTGCAGCGCAACTTCGAAAAGTGGAATTAGTAAAACCAAAATCGGTAATTGGTAAGAACACTGTCGAAGCATTGCAATCTGGAACTATTTTTGGATTTGCCGGACAAGTTGATGGATTAGTTGATCGGATCTCATCGGAAATCGAAGCAACATATAACGAACGGCCAACTGTCATCGCTACTGGTGGCTTAGCACCGCTGATTTATGGGGTCGCTGAAAATCTTGATAGGCATGAGCCAGATTTAACGTTGATTGGACTTCGGTTAATTCACGAACGAAATAAGTAAACCGATAGACTCGCCCGCATCATGGCCGAAGATGATTTACCAGAACAGCTGCGCATTCGCCGCGAAAAGCGCGAAAGCTTATTAGCGCAAGGTATCGAGCCATATCCAGTTTCCGTTGAGCGGACCATATCTCTGTCGCAAATCCGCGAAAAATATGCGAATTTGGAAATCGATACAACTACTGGTGATATTCAATCAGTAACCGGGCGAATTATTTTTAAACGTGATACTGGAAAACTTTGTTTTGCAGCGCTACGCGAAGGTGATGGCACTGAATTACAAGCAATGTTTAGCTTGGATAAAATTGGCGCTGAATCTTTGGAAAGCTGGAAGAGCGATATTGATTTAGGCGATATTGTTTCGGTTACCGGTGAAATTATTTCTTCCAAGCGCGGCGAACTTTCGATTTTGGCAAATTCTTGGACCTTGGCTGCGAAAGCGCTTCGACCACTGCCAAATGAACATAATCCATTAAACGAAGAGACTCGAGTTCGCCAACGTTATGTTGACTTAATTGTGCGTCCCGAAGCTCGTGAAATTGCGCGACTTCGACCAAAAGTGATGAATTCGCTTCGCAACACTTTTGCCAAACACGATTTTATTGAAGTTGAAACGCCAATGTTGCAGGTGCAACATGGCGGTGCCGCGGCGCGACCATTTGTCACCAAATCAAATGCCTACGACATTGATCTCTACCTTCGGATTGCGCCGGAACTTTTCTTAAAGCGCTGTGTGGTCGGTGGAATCGAACGAGTCTTTGAAATTAATCGCAATTTTCGAAATGAAGGCGCTGATTCCAGCCACTCGCCAGAGTTTGCGATGATTGAAAGCTA
>CAYFKK010000009.1:0-13238 GCA_964343655.1 uncultured Actinomycetes bacterium
GCCAAGATCTGCTTCGCGCGCTTCACCTGGACCGTTTACAACACAGCCCATCACCGCAACACGAAGTGGCATTTTCATTCCAGCCAAACCTTTTTGCACATTCTCCGCTAATGAGTAAACATCTACTTGGGCTCGACCACAAGATGGACAGCTAACAATTTCTAATTGTCGTTGGCGCAAACCCAGTGATTCCAAAATCGAAATTCCAACTTTTACCTCTTCGACTGGCGGCGCTGATAACGAAACCCGAATTGTGTCGCCAATTCCTTCAGCTAATAAAATTCCAAATGCGGTCGCAGATTTAATTGTTCCTTGAAATGCTGGACCGGCTTCGGTAACTCCTAAATGCAATGGGTAATCACATTTTTCGGCGAGGATTCGATAAGCCTTAACCATCGTTACTGGATCATGATGTTTAACGGAAATTTTTATATCGGTGAAATCGTGCTCTTCAAATAATGACGCTTCCCAGAGCGCAGATTCGGCAAGCGCTTCTGGTGTTGCTTTGCCATATTTTGCGAGCAATCTTGGATCAAGTGATCCAGCGTTCACGCCGATGCGAATTGGAATTCCGGCAGCTTTCGCAGCCTTTGCAACCTCTTTAACTTTGTCATCAAATTGTTTGATGTTGCCTGGATTAACACGAACTGCAGCACAACCAGCATCAATTGCCGCGAAAATATATTTCGGTTGGAAATGGATATCGGCAATTACTGGAATTTGAGATTTAGTGGCAATCGCCTTTAGTGCGTCGGCATCATCTTGACTTGGTACCGCGACGCGAACTATTTGGCAACCAGAGGCAGTTAATTCGGCAATCTGTTGTAGCGTCGAATTAACGTCTGCAGTAAGTGTGGTGCACATAGATTGCACTGATACCGGTGAATTACTACCAACGCCAACTTTGCCAACTTTTAATTGCTTGGTTTTGCGCCGCGGTGCCAAAGTTTGCGGAGTCGGAATTCCGAGATCAACCATAGCGTTATCTTATTACTATCTAATCAAGTGAACTGGATTTACGATATCTGCGATAAGCAGTAACACAGTTAACGCAATTAAAATTGAAAACACGGCAACTGTGACTGGCATCAACTTGTTTACGTTGATTGGCTCTGGTTTTGCCCGACCACGTAATCTCGCAATCCAATTTCGCACCCCGTCAGTTGCGGCCACTGCCATGTGGCCACCATCAAGTGGTAACAATGGAAGCAAATTAAATAGCCCGACGAAAATATTTAGTGATGCGATAATTAATAAAAATGTTGCAATTCGTTCGTTAAAGGTGAGTCCAGCAGTTGCTGCAGTTTCACCAGAAACGCGAGCCACACCAACAACACCAACTGGGCCCTCTGGGTCGCGCTCTTCGCCACCAAAAGTTTGTCGCACTAAAGCTGGAATTTTTGCGGGCAATTGAATTAATGATTTGACGCTGGTGGTTAACATAAACCAAGTGATGCGACCAGCATCAGCGGCGCCTTGTAACGGTGCGCTCTTTACTAAACCAACATCATTTATGATTCCAATAAATCCGTAAGTGCTTCCGTCATACTTTCGGGCCGCTGGGGTAACCGTTAAATCTTGAACTGCGCCGTCGCGTTCAATCGTTAACACTACGTCTTTGCCGGGCGCCTTGCGCACCTTTGCAATCTCTTCGCCCCAATGTTTTACCTCTTTGCCATCAACTTTTAAAACTTTATCGCCAGCCATTAATCCCGCAGCTTTTGCTGGTGAAACTGGATCGGTGGTTTTACATTTATATGTTGCATCCGGAACACACGGCACAATCTCTTTAATTGTTGGCAGTGCGCCAGTGGTGCCAACTCCAACTAACAAAATTGCAAGTAATAAGTAGCCGACAATGAAATGTCCCGCTGATCCAGCGCCAAGTACTACCAACTTTTTTGGCACTGACGCTTTAATGAAAGCGCGATCGGCTTCGCCCTCTGGCATCACATCAGTTGGGGTCATACCTTCGATGCGACAGTAGCCCCCGGCCGGGATTGCTTTAATTCCAAATTCAGTTTCGCCGCGCTGGGTTGACCAGATCCGCTTACCGAAGCCAACAAAAAATTCGGAAACGCGCATGCCATATTTCCGGGCGAAGATGTAATGACCAAATTCGTGCACCATCACCGATGCTAAAAGTCCAAAGATAAATAGGAGTAGGCCAAAGATTTCCATAACTGCCGTAAATCTTGCTCTATGACGGGGACATCTCCAAATTATCCGCGCGTAAAGCACAAAAACTCTCGGTAAACTCTGATTATGAGCGCACGAAAAGTGATTACCGCAATTCCGGGTCCGAAGTCAGAGAGCATAATCAAGCGTCGAAGTGATGCAGTTTCGAAGGCGCTCGGAATGGCGTTACCGGCAGTAATCGAAGATGCCAAAGGTGCAATCCTGATTGATGTCGATGGCAATCACTTTATTGATCTCGGCGCCGGAATTGGCGTTGTAAATGTTGGAAATAGCGCGCCGCATGTTGTCGAAAATGTTTCAAAACAAGTAGCAGCATTTACTCATACCTGTTTCATGATTGCGCCATATCTTGGTTACATAGAAGTTTGCGAAGCGCTTAATCGTTTGACGCCTGGAAAGTTTGCGAAAAAGAGCGCACTATTTAATTCGGGCGCCGAAGCTGTTGAGAATGCAATAAAGATTGCCCGCCATTACACAAAGCGCAGTGCAATTGTAGTTTTCGAACATGCTTATCACGGTCGGACTAATTTAACGATGGGAATGACGGCTAAGAACATTCCATATAAAGAAGGTTTCGGTCCATTTACGCCAGAAATTTATCGAATGCCAATGGCTTATCCATTCCGCTGGCCGGGTGGCCCAGCTGCATGTGAAAAGGATGCGCTTAATGTCGTGCTTTCGAAGATTGAAAAAGAAATTGGCGCCAAAAACGTTGCCGCAATTGTGATTGAACCAATTCTCGGCGAAGGTGGTTTTATCGTGCCGCCAAAAGGTTTCTTACCGGGATTGCAGAAATTTGCGCAAGAAAATGGTGCGCTATTTATCTGCGATGAAGTGCAGACTGGATTTGCTCGCACTGGTCAAATGTTTGCTTCCGAAGATGAAAACCTCGAACCAGATTTAATTACAACTGCAAAAGGTATTGCCGGTGGTTTGCCACTTGCTGCAGTCACCGGTCGAGCCGAAATTATGGATGAGATTCACGCTTCTGGACTTGGTGGAACTTTTGGTGGTTCGCCAGTTGCCTGTGCCGCTGCGATTGGCGCAATTAAAACAATCGAGGAAGAAAAATTAGCCGATCGCGCTAAACACTTAGGTGAAATTATTTTCAAGCGATTAAATGCGATGAAAGCCAAATATCCAACTATTGGCGATGTTCGCGGTCGCGGCGCTATGGCTGCAATTGAATTAGTAAAACCTGGTACAACGGAACCAAATGCCGAATTACAAGCTGCTGCCATCAAAAAATGCCAACAAGAGGGCGTATTGATTTTGAGCGCCGGAACTTACGGAAACGTAATCCGGTTATTGCCGCCGTTGGTGATTACCGATGAGCAGTTGAATGAAGGACTAGATGTATTAGAAAGCGCGTTAGCGATCTAATAAGTTTTGCGTTGGGTGGTATTTAATTCCCTTTTTGCGCGCGGTAATTGCGCTAAGCGCTTCTAGAACTACACGATTTGCCAATATGGCCGTGATGTCGGCGCTATCAAATGGTGGCGCAACTTCGACAACATCAATTCCAACAATTGGTAGCTCTAAACAAATTCGACGAACTGCCTCTAATAATTCGCGGCTAGTCATGCCACCAGGTTCTGGCGTACCTGTTCCGGGCGCCATGCCGGGATCTACGACATCGATATCTACAGATAAGAAAACCCCATCGCAACCATCAGTTAGCGTTGCAAAACTTTCATCTAAAACTGCTTTCATTCCGCGATGATGAATTTCGGTCATCTCATAAGAGCGCATTTTCTGATCGCGCATCCATTCAATAGTTTTGTTATCTGGCCAATAACCGCGAAGTCCTAATTGCAAAAAGCGATCACCGCGTACTGCGCCAGATTCAATTAATCGCCGCATTGGTGTGCCGTGGCCAACTAATGCGCCCCATTGATCTTCACCAGTATCTGCGTGCGCATCAAAATGAATCATGGAAACTTTGCCTTTACCAAGGTGGTTTGCAATGCCAGCAACATCTGCGGAAGCAATCGAATGATCGCCACCAAGAATGACGGCAATTGCACCTGCCCGACTGATTTTTTCAGTTGCTGCTTCTAAAACTTTTAGAGATTTAACTAAATCCATTCCGGGCATTAATAAATCGCCGGCGTCATAAACTTTCAATTCTTTTAACGAATCAACGCGCAGTGCTAAATGTGGCCGTTCGCCATCATGTGGTAGGTAATCCCCCATTCGAATAGCTTGCGGACCAAATTTTGCGCCGCTTCGATGGCTGGTTCCAGAATCAATTGGCGCTCCAACAATAACAACATCGGCATCTTTATATGTTTCTGGTTTATCTAAATCGCAGGCCGGAATTCCTAAAAAGGTAAAGGCTGGGCCATACATATTGCCGTAATTGGTCATGAAATCTTTCGTTTCCGGCCAACAAATTGGCCAGCAATCACAATTGCTAGCGCCAAAATAAACATGGAGGAACCGATCACATTAGCTTGGGCAGGAATGCCGCGAGCGGAAGCAACATAAACAAACTTCGGGAAGGTCATCAAAGTTCCGGAATTGAAGTTGGTAATAATGAAGTCATCAAAGGACAAGCTAAATGCCAAAAGCGCAGCTGCAGCGATTCCTGGCATCACTAGCGGCAAAGTCACGCGGCGGAAAGTTTCAAATTCATTGGCATATAAATCCATTGCCGCCTGCTCTAACCGTGGATCCAACGAAGCAATTCGAGCCTTAACCGTTGTAACCACGAATGAAATACAAAACATCACGTGAGCAATCACAGTGGTTAAAAATCCTGGATTAATTTTGAAAGTCAAAAACATGGCCAGCAGCGAAGCGCCAAGCACAACTTCAGGGGTGGCCATTGGTAAGAAAATTAAAGTGTTAACGCCACTGCGGCCCTTAAAGCGATGGCGACCTAAGGCAAAGGCAATCAGCGTTCCTAAAATTGTCGAAAAGAGCGTGGCAATCAAACCAATTTGAATCGAATTACCAAGCGCCCGACAAACTTCTGGCGCGCCGCATGGATTTTGCCAATTAGCTAATGTGAAACCACGCCAAACTAAATTTGATTTTCCGCCATCGTTAAATGAAAAGGCCATCGTGTAAGCAATTGGAATAAATAGGTAGGCAAAACCAAATACCGCATAGATCCGGATGATGTTCTTTCCAAACCATCGCCAAGTGCGCTTCATACCAATTCATCCGTTCCGCTTCGACGGATATAGACCGTTACCAAAATCAAAATCGCTGCCATCAACATAAAAGAAAGCGATGCGGCAGTTGGATAATCAACAATTCTAAAGAAAGCCGAATCAATTACGTTACCGAGCATCTTGGTTTGCGGTGAACCCAAAATCGCAGCATTTACATAATCACCGGCAGCTGGAATAAATGTGAGCAAGGTGCCAGCTACAACACCGGGCATTGACAATGGCACCGTTACTTTTCTAAATGTTGTAAATGCATTGGCATATAAATCCCCCGCTGCTTCCAATGTGCGAACATCGATCCGTTCGAGCGAGGCATAAAGTGGCAGCGTCATAAATGGTAAGAAGTTGTAGGTCATACCGGACACAACAGCAAAAGCGCTTGCAGTCAATGAAGTCTGCGGACCAATCAAATGCAAACTTCGAAGCGTTTGAACTACCGGCCCTTCTTCACCCAATATTTGTTTCCAGGCGATGGTGCGAAGCAAAAATGAGGTAAAGAATGGCGCAACAACAAGTACCAAAAGAATGTTCTTGTACTTGCCAGATTTAAATGCAATTGCATAAGCAAGTGGATAAGCAATTGCTAGCGCCAAAATGGTAGTCAAAATTGCAAACAAAAATGAGCGACCAAATTGCTCTTTACTATTTAAAAATGCGTCAATGTAATTAGCAAATCTAAAGGTCTGTTGATACTGGCCAATCTCGGCGCCTGGTGCTTTGGTCTGAGTTGAAGTTGCTGCCAAGTTAGCAATCGGCAAAATGAAGAAAACAAATAAGAAAATTAATCCTGGCGCCAGTAATAAATAAGGTAGGCGCCCTTTTTTCTGTAACTTCGATGCGCTATGCGTTGCAACGCTATGCAAAAATGCCACGGCTAATCCGGATCTACTTGTGAACCAGCTTTAACATCTTCACTGCCATCAAGTGCGAATGTAAATTTCGGCATCCACTGCAATCGCACCATATCGCCAACTTCTAACATCGGCGTCGTTCCATCATTTTGTTCAAAGACCATTAACTCTTGGCCCCATGGCATCTCGACTTGATATTGGGTCGATACCCCAATAAATGAAACATCGACAACTTTTCCGCCGCGCAAAACGTTGCCATCGGCTGGTTCATTTTCGTAATCAATATCAATCTTTTCTGGACGAATTCCAATTAAAACCGAATTGCCATCGCTATGGCTGCGGTTCTTCGCAACCGTAACTTTTTGACCATGGACTTCAATAAGGTTGTTATCGCCATCGGTACCAACAATCTGTCCCTTAATTAAATTTGATTGGCCCAGGAAGTTAGCTACGAAAACGGTCCGGGGATTTTCATACAAATCTTCTGGCGTACCCATCTGCTCAATTCGACCTTCATTCATAACCGCGATGGTGTCCGCCATTGTCATCGCTTCTTCTTGGTCGTGAGTTACGTGAACGAAAGTTAAGCCAACTTGAGTTTGAATCCACTTCAACTCTATTTGCATCTGGCGCCGAAGTTTCAAATCAAGTGCGCCAAGTGGCTCATCCAATAGAAGAAGTGCTGGTCGATTTACAATCGCACGAGCCAGTGCAATGCGTTGTTGTTGGCCACCTGAAAGTTGGGTTGGTTTGCGATCTGCCAAATGCGGTAGCTCAACCAATTTCAACGCCTTTTCAACTTCCGCTTTCACATCTTTAATTCCGCGACGGCGCAAACCGAACGCAATATTTTCAAAAATTGTTAAATGTGGAAAGAGCGCATAGTTTTGAAAAACGGTATTAACTGGGCGTTGATAAGGGCGAGTATCAGTTATGTCGGTTGTACCGATTTCAATTTTGCCGTTCGTTGGTTCTTCCAAACCAGCAATCATGCGAAGCGTTGTAGTTTTTCCGCAACCGGAAGGTCCAAGGAGTGCGAAGAAAGAACCTTCCGGTATCGTTAAAGTTAAATCATCGACCGCAACAAAATCGCCAAAACTTTTGGTGATATTTGTAAGTTTTAAATCGCCGCGCGCGGAGGTAGAGGCATCGGCCACTACTAATTACCAACTGCTTTCTGGAAAGCAGCTGAAAATTCGGTCTCTTCCGCTGGGGTCAACGGACGGAATACCTGCAAGCGCGATTGAGTCTTCGCTGTTGGGAAGATCAATTCATTCTTAGCAAGAGCAGGATCAATTTTTTCCATTTCAGCTTGCGCACCAACAACTGGGCAAACATAAGTTACATATGCTGCCACTTCAGCCGCAACTGCTGGGTCGTAGTAGTAGTTAATTAATTTTTCGGTCTCAGTTTGCAGATTGCTGGTGTAAGGAATGATCATGTTGTCATTCGAGAATGTGCCACCAGAATCTGGAATCGCGAAATCAAACTTGCCATCATTTTCAGAAGCTAATTGATAAGCGTCGCCTGACCAACCAATAACTGCCACAGCGTCACCTGAGATCAAATCTTCTTTGTAATCATTACCTTTTACCTGGCGAATCCAGCCGTCGGCAATTTTCTTCTGCAAGAAATCAATGGCATTCATAAATTGATCTTTAGTAAATTTCGAAATGTTTACACCTTGATACATCATGATAATTCCGATGGTGTCGCGCATTTCGGACAAAACTTCAATCTTTCCTTTATTTGCTGGTGCAAATAATTGATCCATGGTCTTAATACCACCTGGAATTTTTTCCTTGTTCCAAGTGAAGCCGCCCATGATGCCTTGCCAAGTTAAAGAATTCTTTCGACCTGGGTCAAAGGCCACATTCTTAAGAGATGGCAAAATATTTTTACCATTTGGAATATTGTCGTAATTTAATTCTTTGGCATAACCCAAACGAATCCAACGAGCTGCCATCCAATCAGTTGGGCAAACCAAGTCATAACCAATATCCTTCTTTAATTTCAATTGGCCTTGAACTTTGCCCCAGAATTCATCGTTATCGTTGTAATCTTCCAAATACGCAACGTTGATGCCAGATTCTTTCTTAAATTTTTCAAGGGTTGGGTACTTCTTAGTCTTGCTGTCGTAATCTAAATAAAGCGTCCAGTTGCCCCAACGAACAGTGTTCGCATCAACTTTGTTTCCACCACCGCTACCGCAAGCAGCTAAGAATGCTGCACCTGAAACTGCACCAGCACCTGCCAAAACATTTCGACGAGTTACTGCGGTTTTAATTAGCGATTTAACTTCAGGTTCCAAGTTTTCTTTCTTGTCCTTCAAGGCAATCTCCTTAACTTGCGATTAATTTGGTGGTCAGCTCGAGGAAGTTATGCCCCAAGATTAGTCATAACGTGCTTGATTCGGGTGTAATCCTCGAAACCATATGCTGAGAGATCTTTGCCGTAACCCGAACGCTTGTATCCACCGTGCGGCATCTCGGCCACCACCGGAATATGGCAATTAATCCAGACGCAACCGAAATCAAAGGCTTTGGCAAGGCGCATGGCTCGGGAATGGTTTGAGGTCCAAACGCTCGAGGCCAATCCATAAACCACACCATTAGCCAGTTTGATTGCCTCCGCTTCATCCTTAAATTTTTGAACGGTAATTACCGGGCCAAAAATTTCTTCTTGGATGTGGCGATCGCCCTGCTTTAAATCGGCAATAACTGTTGGCTCGATGAAAAAGCCATCGCGGGAAACTTGCTTGCCACCTGTTGTAATTTTTGCGTGGCTTGGCACATCTTCGAAAAATGATTTAACCCGAGCTAATTGGTTTGAATTATTAACCGGGCCAAACAAAACGTCTTCATCTGGTGCACCAGTTGCAGTTGCTTTAGCTTGCGCCGTTAAGAGCGCAACAAATTCTTCATACGCGCTCTCTTCGACGATAACTCGGGTAGCTGCAGTGCAATCTTGGCCGGCGTTGAAGTAGCCGGTCATCGCAATCGTTTCGGCCGCTGTTTTTAAATCGGCATCGGCAAAGACTGCAACTGGTGCTTTGCCACCAAGTTCTAAGTGAACTCGTTTTAATTGTTTTGATGCAGCGTTTGCCACTTCCATACCGGCGCGAACTGAACCAGTTAACGAAACCATTGCTGGCGTTTCGTGATCAATTAGCGCCCGACCGGTATCGCGGTCACCAGTAACCACGTTGAAGACGCCCGCTGGTAAAAATTCACTCATTACCTCAGCCATCAATAAAGTTGACATCGGTGTGGTGTCACTTGGCTTTAATACAACGGTATTTCCCGCCGCAATTGCCGGCGCCCATTTCCAAACTGCCATCATCATTGGGTAATTCCATGGCGTGACTTGAGCACACACGCCAATTGGTTCGCGGCGAATAAATGAAGTCATACCTTTCATATATTCACCCGCAGATTTACCTTCTAAATTTCGAGCTGCGCCAGCAAAGAATCGGATTTGATCAACCATTGGTGGCATCTCTTCAGAGCGAGTTAGCGCAAATGGTTTACCGGTATTTTTACCTTCAACTGAAATAAATTCTTCGGCACGCGATTCAATCGCGTCGGCAATCTTTAATAACGCCCGTTGACGCTCGGATGGCGTTGCATCGCGCCAACCTTCAAAAGCATTAGCGGCAGCTTTCATTGCGTTATCGACATCAGTTGTATTTGATTTCGGTGCTTCGGCATATGCCTTACCGGTTACTGGATCAATTATTTGAGTTGTTTCGCCAGTAACGCCCGCTACTTTTTTACCATTAATAAAGTTGGTGATCTTTTCCATGCGGGCAGATTAATAGGTGCGCTAGCCTGCTGTCTATGACGCCAGACATAAAAATACATCGCAGCCCTCATAAAGAACGCACCGATGAAGCCGCAAAAGAAGCGATCTTAAAACGTGCAATCGTCGCCCATGTCGGCATCACGATTGATGAACAACCATATGTTTTGCCAGTTCTATGTGCGCCACATAATGGTGAGTTGTTATTACATGGCAGCACCGCGTCGCGATTATTTAAAGCGTTAGCCTCGGGCGTTCCAGCTTGTGTGACCATCACATTAATTGATGGTTTAGTGATGGCCCGCTCTACGTTTAATTCATCAATGCACTATCAATCGCTGATGGCATTTGGCGCCGGCCGTGAATTAACTGACCTTGATGAAAAGCGCCCAGCGTTGCAAGCCCTTTCCGATCATTTAATGCCAAATCGTCGCGCGGAACTTCGAAAATCTACCGAACAAGAAATCAAGGCAACCTCAGTTGTTGCATTTCCGCTTGATCAAGTGACAATAAAAGTTTCTGATTACGATCCGCGAGATGACAAAGCAGATTTAGATACTCCAGTTTGGGCGGGTGTAGTACCCATGGAAACGATTTACAAAACGCCGCGCGCTGCTGAAGATTTAAAGTTTGATCTTCCGGCGCCGGATTACATTAAGAATTGGCCGCTTCGCTAGCTGCTAATTGGCCGCACGCACCTTCGATTTCGCGGCCACGGGTATCTCGAACTGTTACTGGAACGCCATAACTTTCTAATACTCTGACAAATTCGCGTTCGTCTTCTGGCCGTGATGCAGTCCATTTAGAACCAGGCGTCGGATTTAGTGGAATTAAATTCACGTGAGCATTTCGATTCTTCAATAATTTTCCAAGTAAATCTGCCCGCCATGATTGATCATTGATATCTCTTATCAAGGCATATTCAATGGAATATCGGCGGCCAGTAGTTTTTTCATAGCTATCGGCTGCCGCCAAAATTTCGCGAACTTTAAAGCGTTGATTAATCGGGACCAAGGTATCGCGCAATTCATCATCTGGTGTGTGAAGTGAAACTGCTAAAGTCACCGGAATTCCTTCTTGCTCTAATTTTTCTACACCATTTACCAATCCAACTGTTGAAACAGTGACAGACCGAGCGCTAATTCCTAGGCCATCAGGGTTTGGCAACGTGATGTTTCGAAGTGTTTGAATCACTGGGTTGTAATTAGCTAACGGCTCACCCATCCCCATAAAAACGATATTTGATAATCGAGTTGGTCCGCCCGGCAAATCACCTTTCGCACAGGCTCGCGCTGCCGCAACAATCTGTTCGGTAATTTCGCCAGCTGAAAGATTTCGTTTTAACCCACCTTGGCCCGTTGCGCAGAATGGACAAGCCATGCCGCAACCAGCCTGAGATGAAATGCAGACTGTTACTCGATCCGGGTATTTCATCAGTACCGATTCAACCAAAGTTCCATCATGCAGTTTCCACAAATCTTTTCGCGTCATTCCGTTATCGCAAGTAATCGAACGTACTAATTCAATTAGTTTCGGCGTTAACGCATCAGCTAATGATTGGCGCAAATCTGCTGGAATATCGCTCCAACTATTTGGATCATCATTTAAATGTGAGAAGTAATGTGTCGAAACTTGTTTGGCACGAAAACCGGGATAACCCATCGCTTCAACTTTGGCTTTGCGCTCGGCAACATTTAAATCAGCTAAATGTTGGGGTGGTTTTAAAGTCACAGATACCTAGCAGCAAGTTCTAGGACCAACCACAAAGCTGCGCCCGAAAAAAGAATCGAATCTAGCCGATCCATAATTCCGCCATGTCCTGGTAAAAATTGGCTCATATCTTTTAATGCGAAATCGCGCTTTAAAGCGCTTTCAACCAAATCACCTGTGGTGGCTGTAAATACAACGAGTAGACCAACTGCAACACCAAGCCAAATTGGCAACTTAAGAAGATAATTAAAAGTTAATATTCCAAAAATCACGGTAAAAATAATCGAGCCAAATAATCCTTCGACACTCTTCTTTGGGCTAATCTTCGGCACCAATTTATGGCGGCCAAAAAGCACTCCCACTAAATAACCAAATGTGTCATTGCTTGCCACCAAAATGATTGCGGTGGCAACACGCTCGAATCCGTCGTAAGGTCGTGCTAACAAGATGAAGAAGCCAGCTAAAAATGGGATATAAAAAATCGCAAAAGCTGCGGCGGTAGATTTCGCAACGAAATTATCTACCCCTTTGCGAAGGAGTGAAATTAAACTAATTATTAAGGCGATGACCGTTGCAACAAGTAAACCACGGATTCCACCGAACCAGGCTCCGATTGCGATCGCAATTGCGGCCGCATAATTTGCCGACCGCGATAAATAGATATCTTTACTTTTAAATGCTGCGATGATCTCGCGAACCCCAAGCAAGGTAGCAACTAAAACAACTGTCGCAAATAAGATTCGATTAAATGCCAGCGAGGCATAGACGATTGCCAATAAGGAAACCCCGACCACGATTGAGGGACCGAGCTTTCGCCCCGCTCGTTTATTGATCGCTTCGTTGATCGAGTGAATATCGCTCATCAAACTTCGAGAAGCTCGGCCTCTTTGTGCTTAAGCAAATCATCAATTTTCGATGTGTGATCGCCAGTGATTTTTTCTAAATCTTTTTCGGAACGAGAAAGGTCATCCTTGGAAATTGCACCATCTTTTTCCAATTTTTCTAAGGCCTCTTTTACTGCTCGGCGAACATTTCGAATTGCAACCTTGGCATCTTCGCCTTTAGTTTTCGCCATCTTGATATATTCCTTACGGCGTTCTTCAGTTAATTGCGGAAAGGTAACCCGCACAACGACGCCATCGTTTCCTGGATTTACACCTAAATCTGATTCGCGAATTGCCTTTTCAATTGAAGCCATCGCGCCTTTATCAAATGGCGAAATTAGCGCCATTCGAGCTTCTGGTACTTGGACCGTTGCCAATTGCGAAAGAGGCGTCATTGCACCGTAATAATCGACCATAATTTTGTTAAACAAGGCTGGATTCGCCCGACCCGTGCGGATTGACGCAAAATCATCCTTTGCAACGTCGACACACTTATTCATTTTTGTTTCGCCATCTTTCATGATGGTTGCGATGTCGCTCATGTTTTCCTCTTAATCTTTTCTTATTTCACTAAGGTCCCAATTTTTTCGCCATTTACAGCCCGGGCGATATTG
>CAYFKK010000010.1:0-3757 GCA_964343655.1 uncultured Actinomycetes bacterium
AGCACGCCGCCAGCGTTCGTCCTGAGCCAGGATCAAACTCTCCATAGAAAGTTTTCTGGCTATAAAAGACAAACTAACTGTCGTTAATTTTTGTCTATACCAAAGGATATTGCTTTGATTCGAATGCAATTTTGAAATTAAAAATTAATTAAATTAATTTTAAAAATAAAATTAATGCATTCATTGGCATTGACTTTATGGCACGCTGTTGAGTTCTCAAGGTACGGATGCGCACTCACAAATGAAATTAATTTTCATTTATTAGGGCAACCACCAAACTTAATCCAATGAATGCACGCGAACAATGCGCGAGTTTTCACTCGAATAACTTTGGGAATCTTGCCATTCGGCCTAATGCGTCCGAGGGCGGCAAGAGGGGTAATTCTAGGTTTGACTGGGCAGGGGGGTCAAATCCAGTTAAAACCAGCAAAGCCGATGGATCGGCTATTTGGCTCCCTTGACCCAGATAGCTGCCAAATCACGCTTACCTTTCCGTAAAAGTGCGACCTTCCCGTGGAGGAAATCGCCTTTGGAAGGGGCAAAATCCTCCCCTTCGACCTTGAGGTTGTTGAGGTAGGCCCCGCCCTCTTTCACGATTCGCCGGGCAGCTGACTTGGAATCCACCACTCCAGTAGCCGCAGCTAAATCAATCCAGGTTGGGATTTCATCTATTGATTCAATTTCGGTACTTGGTAATTGTTGTAACGCTGAGATTAAGGTTTTTTCTTCCAACTTCTCCAATATACCTTGATCGCCTTGACCGAAAAGAGCCTTTGCTGCGAGCTCGGCCTGATCGCAATCACTTTTCGAATGTACCATGGTAGTCAATTCACGCGCCAAAGCACGTTGGGCTGCTCGAGCCCCTGGATCAGTGGCTACAGAAGTTTCAAGTTCATCAATTTCAGGTTTTGATAAAAAGGTAAACACTTTTAAGAAACTGATTACATCGGCATCTGCGGTTTGAATCCAATATTGGTAGAAGGCATATGGCGAAGTCATTCCTGGGTCTAACCAAACAGAACCAGAAGCAGTCTTGCCAAATTTAGATCCATCGGTTTTGGTAAGCAACGGAACGGTTAGTGCATGGGCACTTCCACCATCAACTTTGCGAATTAAATCGAGCCCAGCGACGATATTGCCCCATTGATCTGAGCCACCTAGTTGCAAGGTACAGTCGTGGCGACGAAATAACTCTAAATAGTCCAATGCCTGCAAAACTTGATACGAGAATTCAGTGTATGAAATTCCACCACTTTCCAGCCTTGAAGAAACTGAATCTTTTGAGAGCATCTGATTGACACTGAAATGTTTACCAATCCCCCGCAATAGTTCTAGCGCTGATAAATCCTTGGTCCAATCAAGATTATTGACCACGATTGCCGGATTTGATTTCGCATCGAAATCAAGAAACTTGGAAACTTGGTCTCGAATCCGCGCTACCCAATCCGAAACTAACGATTCTTCATTTAAGGTGCGTTCATCGTTTCGACCAGATGGGTCGCCAACCAAGCCAGTTGCACCGCCAACTAAAGCTATTGGCTTATGGCCTGCCAATTGAAGTCTTCGCAAGACCAAGAGCACAACCAGGTTTCCAACGTGTAGCGATGGCGCTGTTGGATCAAAGCCAATATAGGCAGTAATCGGTTTTTCTAAGGCTTTGGCCAATTCGGTTTCATCTGTGGTTTGGGCCAATAGCCCGCGCCACTTCAAATCATCTAGAAATTGGTTGCTCATTGGCTCATCATCTCGGAAAAAGCTTTCCGATGTTTATTAATTGTCTTTTCCGTGATCAAAAGTGCATCCGTCAAATGGCTCAATTGCTCCAAAACCACAGTCGGAGCGGTTCCACCAACCGTGGTTCGACCGGCGAGTGCGCCAGCCACCGACAAGACCGAACGAACACCCCCATCCAGTGATGGATCAATCGCTGCAAAATCTGTATCTGTTAACTCATCTAATTCAACTCCGCGTTCTTCGGCGATTGCTACGCACTTGCCCGAAACTTCATGCGCCTTGGCGAACGGCATACCTTTCCTGACTAAGTAATCTGCAATTTCAGTTGCTAGTGAATAACCGGTTCCAGCGCTTGCAGCCATTTTTTCTCGGTTGAAATCTGTGGTTGCAACCATTCCGGTAATCGCAGGCAATACCAACATCAAAGTATCGATCGAATCAAAAAGAGGCTCTTTGTCTTCCTGTAAATCACGGTTGTACGCAAAAGGCAGACCTTTTAACATTGTTAAAACGGCCGCTAAATTTCCAACTAAACGACCCGTTTTACCGCGCGCTAATTCGGCCATATCTGGATTCTTTTTTTGCGGCATGATTGAAGAACCGGTTGAAAACTCATCCGCCAATTTCGCCCAACCAAATTCGGTTGTAGACCAAATAGTCCATTCTTCGCCGATTCGAGATAAATGAACACCGACCATTGCCAAAATGAATAAAGCTTCGGCAACGAAATCTCGATCGGAAACTGCGTCGATGCTATTTCCAAGTGGTGCAACAAATCCGAGATCTGTTGCAGAAGCTTTTGGATCTAATGGCAACGAGGAGCCAGCAAGCGCGCCAGCCCCAAGTGGACTAATGGCGGAGCGAATTAACCAATCATTAATCCGGCCAAGATCGCGTTCGAAAGCATGAATGTGTTTCGCCAATTCATGACCGAAGAGAACTGGTTGCGCGTGTTGCAAGTGGGTAAAACCAGGAGCCGGCGCATCTGCATATTCCTTCGATTTAATTAATAACGCTCTTTGGAGTGCGATTATTTCTGAAGAAACTTCCAATAAATGATCAATCGCATACAACCTTAAATCTGTTGCAACTTGATCGTTCCTAGATCGTCCAGCACGAAGCTTGCCACCTAGATCCGATAACTTCTCGATTAAGCCGCGCTCTAACGCGCTATGTATGTCCTCATCAGAATCTTTGAATTCAAAATTCCCAGACTCGACTTCAGCCATTAATTGTTTTAATGCGCTCTTGATTTTTCCAGCTTCATCTTTTGTGAGGATTCCACCTTTTTCCAACCCTGAAGCATGGGCAATTGAAGAGCGTAAATCGTAGGGCGCTAACCGCCAATCAAAATGAACGCTGCGAGATAAAGCTTCTGCGGCGCTCGCGGCTGAGCCCGTAAATCTGCCACCCCAAAGCGCCACTATTTTCTCCCTTTAATATTTCCGGAAGCTAATTCTTTCGCAAGTTCAGCGCCGCCATTGGCTTTTCTTGAAATCACCAGAACCGTGTCGTCGCCAGCAATCGTTCCGATAATCGATTTATTTCCACCATGATCCAAGTTCGATGCTAATAATTGCGCTCCACCAGCAGGAGTTTTAATTACTACAAGATTTCCGCTCGATTCAATTGAAATTATCAAACTATTGGAATTTGAACGAATAACCGGATTGCTTGAATTCAATTGATAAATCATTTCACCCGCTGAGTTTCGTGCTCTAACTGCGCCAATCTCCTCGAGGTCTCTGGAAGCGGTTGCTTGAGTAACCTTGAAACCACTCTTCTTCAATTGCAACACGGCATCTGACTGAGAATGAATCAAGCCAGATTCAATCAAATTGATTAACTTCGACTTTCGAGCTGCTGCCCCAGTTCCGTTTTTAACCATTTCTCATCACCTCTTTGAATATTCTTATAAATTTCTCTACATCTTTAGAGTTGAGAATTAATGCCGGAGCAATTCGAATCGTATTTGGATTAGGTGCATTAACTAAAACACCTTTCGCAAGAAGGTAATTTGAAA
>CAYFKK010000010.1:3767-12927 GCA_964343655.1 uncultured Actinomycetes bacterium
GGTTTGGCCAGACCGATTCCAATCAGTAACCCTTTACCTCTTACCTGCGAAACACCCTCGATTTTGGATAAATCCCGTATTAATTTTTCACCCATTTTTGTGGCGTTTAGTTCTAGTTTGCGTTTCTTAATTTCAGTAATCACCGCGATACCAGCAGCAGCAGAAACTGGATTGCCGCCAAATGTTGAACCATGATCTCCAGGTTTGAATAGATGAGCTGCGGGACCAATTGCAATCATTGCTCCAATTGGTAAGCCGCCGCCCAAACCTTTGGCCAAAGTAATTACATCTGGCGTGATGCCTTCTGACTCATAACCAAAAAATGTTCCAGTTCGACCCATTCCAGTTTGCACGCAATCTAAAACCATTAATGCGCCATATTCGTCGCAGATTTCACGGACGGCTTTTAAATAATTCTTAGGCGGAATTATTACTCCATTTTCTCCTTGAATCGGCTCCACAATTACCATCGCGGTTTTGCGGTTTATTGCAGATTTGAGCGATTGAACATTTCCGTATTCGACATACTTAATTTTATTCAAAATAGGTTTAAAAATGTCGCGTTTAGCCGGCTGTCCAGTAAGCGATAAGGCGCCCATGGTTCGACCATGAAACGAACCCTCTGTAGAAATAATTCTTGACTTTCCAGTTTTGCGTGACAATTTCAAAGCTGCTTCGTTTGCTTCGGCGCCAGAATTACAGAAAAAAACTTTTGCATCATCTTCATTTGTCAGATCGACAAGCAGCTCTGCTAATTGCATCGATACTGGATTGGCATACAAATTACTGACATGGCCTAATTGTTTTATTTGTTTAGTTATCGATTTGATAATAGCCGGATGCGCATGGCCTAAAACATTTGTGGCGATGCCACCAATAAAATCCAAATACCTTTTGCCGGTTTCGTCTACAACAACAAGCCCAGAACCTTTGATGAGATTTATTTTAGGCGTGCCGTAATTTTTTTGAAAAACCGATTCCCATCTTGAAGAGAGCGATTTCATTTGGTTACCAACGTTCCACCCGTACCAGACAAGGCCTCTGATAACGCATCTGGGTTACGACCATCAATTATTCGAACTGCATTCGCTCCTTTAGCCACGGCCTCCAAACAAGCTTTTACTTTGGGTGCCATTCCACCGTCAAAATCATTTTTTATGGATTCCAGTTCGCTAGCTGAGATAGTCTCAATTAACGAATCTTTATCCGGCCAGTACCGATAAATTCCCGCCACATCAGTCATGAAAATCAGCGCTTCGGAATTTAAAGCTCCTGAAATTGCGGCCGCCGCCAAATCTGCATTCACGTTTAATCCGTGTTGGGCAAGTTCTACTTCACCATCAACTTCTACGGCAATTGGAGAGATAACCGGGATGAATTTGGAATTTAAAAGTGAACGTAGAAGTGCGGTATCGACTTGGCAAACTTCGCCTACTCTGCCTAGATCGGCCGCAGAACCATCAATTAAAGTTTTTAGTACTGTCGCTTTTAAAGTTCCACCGTCGCGGCCACTAATGCCGACAGCCGGAACATCATATGCTCTCAAATGCCCTACAACTTCACGCAAAACTGTTCCGGTTAGAACCTGTTGAACAATGGCAAATATTTCCGGAGTTGTAACCCGAAACCCGCCGACGAAAGTACTTTCTAATTGGTGTGTATTCAAGGCATGATCAATTTGCGGACCCCCGCCATGCACAATTACACATTGCTCCCCTGAATCCAAATATTTCTTAATTACAGCCGCAAATTTCCCTGATGGATCGGTCATTGCGTGACCACCAAATTTAATAACGATCATGTTGAATAGGCCGAATTTTCGTGGACATAGTCATGCGTTAAATCATTGGTCCAAATTGTTGCGCTGTGGCTTCCGGCATTTAGATCTATTTCTATCTCTACTAAACGATTATCGAATCTAACTTTGCGCTTATCATCTGCGGCAGAACTAGATCTACAAACCTGCACACCATTTAACTTTACGTCGATTTTCAATGGATCAAATTCAGCTAAAGAAGTTCCGGTCGCTGCCAATATTCGACCCCAATTTGGATCGCCACCAAAGATTGCGCATTTCAATAGATTGTTTCTGGCGTTTGCTCTACCGACAGCGACTGCATCTGTTTCGGAAGCAGCATTAACTACTTTTATCGCAACTGTTTTACTTGCACCTTCGGCGTCCGAGACGAGCTGCATCGATAAACCATCGCAAATTTTCATCAATGCTTCCATCAAATCAGATCGACCTAATTCCACGTTACTTGCACCTGAAGCCATAAAAATTACGGTGTCATTTGTTGAGGTACATCCATCAGAGTCGATTCGGTTGAAAGTTCTTGCAACAACTTGTTGAAAAACATCTCGAGCAATTTCCGGTGAAACTTTTGCATCAGTCATAACAACGGATAGCATTGTGGCCATTGCCGGGGCTAACATGCCTGCGCCTTTTGCTATTCCGGCAAAATTAGCACCGCCAATTTCATGAATTTCTATTTTTGGCACGGAATCAGTTGTCATAATTGCTCTAGCTGAATCCAGTAGACCGTTAGCGTCAATTGAGATTGATTGAATACCCTTCTCAATTTTTTCCATTGGCAAACGCTCGCCAATTAAACCGGTGGAACAAACTGCAACTTCACCAGCGGAAATACCAAATTTCTTACCTATTAATTCCGCAGTTTTATGGGTATCAGCAAACCCTTCGGGACCAGTACATGCATTTGCGCCACCAGAATTCAATACAACAGCTTGAACGATTTCACCTTTAACAACTTGTTTGGTCCAAATTACGGGCGCTGCAACTACTTTGTTTGTAGTGAAAACTGCGGTACCGAAATACTCCGGACCTTGATTTTGAATTATTGTTAAATCCAAAGCGCCGCTACTTTTTAAGCCTGCCGATATGGAACCGCTTGCAAAACCGGAAGGTAATTTCATACGCCAACTCCAGGAAATTTCAGACCCATTGTTTCTTCAAAACCAGCAATCAAGTTAGCATTCTGGATCGCTTGCCCAGCTGCACCTTTTCCTAAATTATCAATAACAGCGCTGGCAACAATTCTGTTGCTATGTTCATCAACTGCCACTTGAATCTGCGCATAATTTGAACCTATTACTGCCGAAGTTTTCGGAAGTTGACCTTGAGGAAGTATCCATACAAACTCTTCATTTTGATAAGCGTCAACATAAATTTTATGTATGTCACTAAATTCTTTAGTAATTTTTGCAGTTACAGTTGCCAAAATACCTCTCGGCATAGGCGCCAGAATCGGAGTTAACGAAATTGTCGTTCCGGTGCTTTGTTCGATTTCAGGTGTGTGTTGATGGACGCCACCAAATTTATAAGAAGTCATCGAATTCATAACTTCGCTTCCAATTAAATTTATCTTGGCATTACGTCCTGCCCCAGTGGTTCCGGAAGCGGCCACAACAACTACATCCTTCATATCAACATATGGCAACATTGGATTTAAAGCTAAGGCAATAACGGTTGCATAACATCCAGGATTGGCAATCCGATTTGTTGATTGAATTAATTCCCGTTGCCCGGGTTTTTCCGGCAATCCATATATCCAGGTACCAGCGTGTTTACCACTGTAATATTTTTCCCAATCAGATTCTCTTTCTAATCTGAAATCTGCCCCAAGATCCACAATCTTTTGTTTCGTATCAAGTTGAGAAACTACCTTTGCAGATTCTCCATGTGGGAGCGCTAAAAAAACTAATTCGCATTTCTTTAATTGATCGATTTCAAGAGCTGAAAATTTATGTCCGGCATATTGCGATAATTGCGGATGAATAGCAGTTATCGCTTCGCCGGCATTTGTTCCAGCCGCTATAAATTCAACTTCGAATTCTGGATGCCCGGCTAACAGGCGGAGTAACTCTCCGCCGGCATAACCACTTGCGCCCACTACCCCAATTTTCATATCCGGAGTTTAATTGAGAATTGATAATTATGCAAATATATGTATATTTATTCACGAACTGATGCGCCGCATTTTTCCGCTGCACTTGCTGCGGCTGATTCTCTTGCCGCAGATACTTCCACCGAAGTAAGAGTTCGATCAGCAGCGCGGAAAGTTAGAGTGAAAGCCATCGATATTTTTCCGTTACCAAGTTGGTCATACCGATCAAACAACTCGATAGATTCGAGTAGATCACCCGCGCCAGAAATGAGCGCTTTTGTTAAGTCAGCGGCGGAAACAGATTCGCTTACAACTAATGCTAAATCTTGAACCGCAGCTGGCATAACTCCAATCGGTTTTGGATTGATTAATGGAGATTTCGGCAACGCATCCAGATTAATCACCCACGCAGCACTTTTCTTAGGTAATCCGAACATCTCCAATACTCTTGGGTGCAATTCCCCTGAGTGAGCAACTGCTTTCCCGTCAATAACTAGTTCCGCGCAACGCCCTGGGTGCCAAGGTGCGAAGTCAGATCGTTTTACTTCGCATTTAAGCCCAAGCAAATCCAAAAGATTTTCAACTGCAGCTACCGCATCATGCCATTGGTAATTTCGTTGCTGTCCCTGCCAATTTTCATTTCCAATTTTGCCAATAAGCACGCCGCCTAGATGCGTTAATTGGTTAGGCACGGATTTATATAACGCTTCGATTTCTTTAGCGCCGGGTTTCTTCCCTAACTTAGGTGATACTTCCAAAACTAAATTACCGTTTTTTCTAAAAATTGAACCGAGTTCGAAAATTGCGAAATCTTTAAAACCACGGCTGAAATTTCTGCTAGCTGCTTCTAGAAGTCCCGGTAATAAATGTGGACGCAACCATGGCTGATCTTCTGACATTGGATTTGCAATTTTGTAAGAAAGTTCGCGACCGTTCGCATATCCCATTCTTAATACAAGTTCTTGATTTACAAATGGAAAATTCAGAACTTCGGTATATCCCTGTGAAACCAAAGATTGCGCAAGAACCCGACGGCGACGTTGTTCATCAGTTAATGCAGCGCTAGTAACTCGTGGCGGAAGCACCGATGGAATTTGGTGGTAACCAATATTGCGCGCTATCTCTTCCACTAAATCTGCTGGAAATTTCAAATCAGGGCGCCAAGTTGGTGGAATTACGGTCAACTTACCACCTTGTTCCATTACTTTGCATCCTACGACAATTAACTTACCTTTGATTTGGGACCTTGTTACCGCAAATCCGATTCGATCTTGGACGTATTTTGGATCAATTTTAATTTTTGGTTTCGGAGATGTTTTTGAAATTTTTGAAACACCAACGTATTTAGCGCCGCCATACTCCATCATCAATTTTGTAGCTCTAGCCGATGCAACTTCCGCTAATTCCGGATCTACGCCGCGCTCCAACCTGCGAGAAGCTTCAGTAGATAATTTGTGACGTCGCGAATTCTTAGCAACAGCAATCGGATCGAAAGTAACTGCCTCCAAGGCAATTTTCGTGGTTCTGGATGAAATTTCTGAATCTTCCCCGCCCATAGTTCCCGCAAGTGCTAAAACTTTTTTAGAGTCGGCAACAACTAAATCATCAGCGCTCAAATTACGAATTTGTCCATCAAGCGTCTTAAATCTCTGTGATTTACCAGCCTTTCGAATTTCTAATGATCCCGAAATGATTTCAGCGTCAAAAGCATGAAGTGGTTGACCCAGTTCCATCATCACATAATTAGTTACGTCAACGGCAAGTGAAATGGATCGCATGCCGCATTTTTCGATTCTGCGTTGCATCCATAAAGGTGTTTGCGAATCCGCTTTGTATCCAGACATAGAGCGCAAATACATACCGCTTGCGCCAGCCGTAATCTTTGCTCCCACTGGTTTACCTTTTGAGGTGAATTTCAATTTCTTATAAGCAATTGCAGGATCATTAAATTTAACGTTCAAGCCTGCTGCCAATTCTCTGGCAAGACCGCGAATGCTCATCGCATAACCACGATCCGGATTTATTGAAATATCGAAAATCGTGTCATTGATTTCCAATAAAGAAATTGCATCGGCGCCCACTTTGGCGCTACTGGTTGATATGACGATAATTCCTGAATGATCATCACCCATTCCAAGTTCCTTTGCGGAACAAATCATGCCGTTAGACGTATGGCCGTAAGTTTCACGGGCAGAGATTGCAAAATTTCCTGGAAGCACTGCACCCGGTAAGGCGACAACAACATGATCGCCAATTCCGAAATTGCGCGCGCCACAAATTACATATCGAATCGATTTCTCGCCGCAATCAAGACCAACGTATCTAATAGGTTTTTTATGCTCCGTTAATTCTTTGATTGTCTTGACTTTGCCAATGACCAATGGTCCCTTTAAATCTGCACCAGTTTGGGTGATATTTTCTACTTCAAAACCTAACTGCACAAAAATATCTGCAATCGCTTCTGGTTTTAAACTCTTAGGAATCGTCACAAATTCTTTAAGCCAACTTAATGGGGCAAGCACTTACAACCCCAATCCAAACGAGCGACTAAAACGAATATCGCCTTCAACTATGTCGTGCATATCCTTAATTCCTTGGCGAACCATCAAAGTTCTCTCTAAACCCATTCCAAAAGCAAAACCACTATATACATTGGTATCAATTCCGCAGTTCTCCAAAACTATTGGATTAACCATTCCGCAACCGCCCCATTCAATCCAACGATTGTTGAAGAAAACATCAACCTCGGCACTTGGTTCAGTAAAAGGGAAAAACGAAGGGCGAAGTCGGGTCACCGCATTCGGCCCAAACATTTTATGCGCGAAATCATCTAATGCACCTTTTAGATGCGCCATTGAAATTCCTTTGTCGATAACCAATCCTTCTACTTGGTGGAAGACTGGACTATGCGTTGCATCTAATTCATCGGCGCGAAATGTACGACCCGGCGATATTACGTATATTGGTGGTTTCTCAGTCAACATGGTTCGAACTTGAACTGGTGAAGTGTGAGTGCGAAGAACCATTCCAGATTCCAGTGGCTCAACGAAGAATGTGTCCTGCATTGTTCGTGCCGGATGATCTACCGGAATGTTTAGCGCATCAAAATTGAGCCAACTTGCTTCCAATTCTGGTCCTTCTGCAATTGAATAACCCATTGACAAGAAATAATCCGAAATTTCATTCTTAATGACAGTGATTGGATGTAATCCACCTCGATGCATTGTCCTAGCAGGCAAAGTTACGTCTACAACTTCTTCAAGTAGAACTTTGTTATCACGTTCGATTTCTAGAATTGAAGTTCGTTTTTCAAATTCACTATTGATTTCACTCTTTGCGCTTCCCACGATTTTTCCAAGTTCGGCTTTTTGCTCGGCTGGGACTGATCCAAGGGATCTGGAAGCAAGTGAAATCGGTGCTTTATCTCCCAAATGGGCGATCTTAGCCAATTTCAGTTCATCAAGATTCTTTGCTGAAGCGAATGCGGCTCTAGCATCTGCCACCCATGATGCAACCTCGGCTGAATTCATGCGAGGAAGTCTATCTGCCCTTTGAAATTTCGTGCATGACAATTGCCGCAGCGGCCGACAAATTTAAACTTTCTGCATTTCCAGTCATTGGAATCGAAACAGTTGTCGCAGAAATTTCACCTTTTTTAAACCCACGGGCTTCATTTCCGAAAATCCAAACTGCTGGTTGCTTCATGTCGATTTCCGAAAGAGAAATTTCACCAGCACCACTTAAAACATATTTTTTTCGAGCTGAAAACTCAGATATATCGATCCCTTGATAAATTGGAATATGAAATATTGATCCTGCCGTGGCACGAACTACTTTCGGTGAATATATATCTACGCTGTTTGGCGAAGTGACAACGGCATCCAACCCCATCGCGTCTGCACTTCTTAAAATCGTACCGGCGTTACCTGGATCTTGGATTTCAAATAAATAAATAATGTTTGCATTATCCAGTCTAGCTTTATCAAATATCGACATCCCACAAATCGCAATTATTCCTTGAGGCGTTGTTGCGTCTGACATAGCTTTTGCAACCGCATCGCTAACTTCAATGACGAGCTCTGATTTAAATTTAACTTGGTTTTCAGTTAATCGTTCTTTCCCGTCAGTTGTTAAGTAGAGCGTCTTAACAGCGTTTGCTTGCAAAGCTTCACGAACTGGTTGGACCCCTTCGGCAATAAATTCGTATTTTTCGTACCGGTCTTTTTTAGATGAAAGAAGAGCCTTCACCCGCCCGATATGTGGCGACTGAAGGCTCTCAATCATCGTAATTTAAAGCTAGGCTAAATTCTTACGTGCAACATCAACCAAAGCTTTGAATGCTGCTGGATCATTAACTGCTAAATCTGAGAGAACTCGGCGATCAACTTCAACTCCTGCGGCCTTGATTCCTTGGATGAAGCGATTGTAAGTAAGTCCGTTAGCGCGTGATGCAGCATTAATGCGTTGAATCCAAAGTTGGCGGAAATCGCCTTTCTTGTCTTTACGATCATTAAATGCATAAATCATCGAGTGGGTTAATTGTTCTTTCGCCTTTGTAAAAAGACGGGAACGTTGTCCACGATAACCTGAAGCACGTTCTAATGTGGTGCGACGCTTCTTTGCCGCATGTACTCCGCGTTTAACTCTAGCCATTTGTCGTCACACTCCTTACTTCAAACCAAGCATGCGCTTAGCGGTAGTTGTTGTGGTTGGTTTTGCAGCTGACTCAGTGCTTAAGCGACGAGTTAAGCGTGATGACTTGCGTTCTAACAAGTGACGCTTACCGGCACGCTCGTGCATAATTTTTCCGGAACCAGTGACTTTAAAAGTTTTTTTCGCGCCACTATGGGTTTTCATCTTTGGCATTTTCTACCTCTTAACTCTCGCCTGCTATTTTCTTTTTTCCCTTACCTTTTGCTTTCACTGGGCCTAGTACCATTGTCATGTTGCGTCCTTCTTGCTTTGGAGCAAACTCAACAACTGCAACTTCGGCAACATCTTCAGCTAATCGCTGCAGAAGTTTGAAACCAAGTTCAGGTCTGGATTGTTCACGTCCGCGAAATTGAATTGTCACCTTTACCTTATCGCCGCCGGTTAAAAATTTTTCGATCTGATTCCGTTTGGTTTCATAATCGTGATTTTCAATCTTTGGTCTTAAACGTATTTCCTTAACCACAATGTGGGTTTGGTTTTGACGTTGTTCGCGTGCCTTCTGCGCCATCTCGTACTTGTATTTTCCAAAGTCCATGATT
>CAYFKK010000011.1:0-12432 GCA_964343655.1 uncultured Actinomycetes bacterium
GCACGCCACCGAAGTCGTAGCCATGTTCTCCGCCTGATTTAGATTCATGTAACCACTTTGTCGCCATGATTCCAGCAAAGATTGCAATTGGAACATTAACACCTAAGCACCAACGCCACGAGAAATATTCAGTTAGCGTGCCACCGAGAATTAAACCAATCGCTGCACCGCCGCCCGAAATTGCTCCAATGACACCGAAAGCTTTTGCGCGTTCTTTTGGATCTAAAAAGGTAACGCTAAGAATTGATAAAACAGCCGGTGCAAGTAAGGCACCAAAAACACCTTGCAACGCGCGCGCTGCAAACAATTGACCTTGAGTTTGCGCGATTCCACCGATCGCAGATGCACCTGCAAAACCAAGTAATCCAATGGTAAATATTTTCTTGCGCCCAACGAAATCGCTAATGCGTCCGCCAACTAGAAGCAAACTTCCGAAAGCTAGGGTGTATGCCGTAACTACCCATTGTTGATTTGCATCCGAAATATCCAGCGCTTTCTTCGCGCTTGGGATGGCGATATTTACAATTGATGCATCCAGAATCACCATAAGTTGAGAAATGGCAAGTACAAAAAGCGTTTTCCATCGATCGCGATAAATTATTTCAGGCGCAACTATCTTCAAGGTTCTCTCCGTTATTTATCTCGTATTTGTATTGATTGTTAAGGGTTAAGTATGACTTGCTAACTTTTGGAATCTGGTCCTAGGCCATATGATTTAGGGCATGTCCAACCTAAAGCCACGCTCCGGCCTAGTTACCGATGGCTTAGAGCGCGCACCAGCCCGCGGCATGCTCCGCGCTGTTGGTATGAAGGATGAAGATTTTGCAAAACCCCAAATTGGAATCGCATCATCTTGGAACGAAATTACTCCTTGCAATCTTTCATTAGACCGCTTAGCGAAAGCTGCGCGCGAAGGCGTTATTGCAGCTGGTGGTTTTCCAATGCAATTTGGCACGATTTCAGTTTCTGATGGAATTTCAATGGGCCATGAAGGAATGCATTTTTCATTAGTAAGTCGCGAAATTATTGCTGACTCAGTTGAAACAGTGATGCAAGCAGAAAGATTAGATGGCATGGTTACCTTTGCCGGTTGCGATAAATCGTTGCCGGGAATGATGATGGCCGCTGCCCGAATCGATGTGGCGTCAGTATTTGTTTACGCAGGTTCAACTTTGCCAGGACAAGTTGATGGTAAAGATGTCACAATTATTGATGCCTTTGAGGCAGTGGGTGCATGCGCTCGCGGATTAATTTCACAAGAACGCGTTGATGAAATCGAACGCGCAATCTGTCCAGGTGAAGGTGCATGTGGTGGCATGTACACCGCAAACACTATGGCGACAGTTGGCGAAGCAATTGGTCTTTCGTTACCAGGTTCAGCTGCGCCACCAGCAGTAGATCGTCGCCGAGATAAATATGCCGAAGCAGCTGGTGCGGCAGTAATTAATTTAATTAAGCAGGGAATTACTACCCGAGATATTTTGACCAAGCGCGCATTTGAAAATGCAATCACCGCAGTTATGGCCCTTGGTGGTTCAACCAATGCCGTGCTTCATTTATTAGCAATTGCACATGAAGCTCGGGTAGATCTATCACTCGATGATTTCCATCGAATTGGTGCCAAAGTTCCATTACTTGGCGACTTAAAACCATTTGGAAAATTTGTAATGAGCGATGTCGATAAAGTTGGTGGAATTCCGGTAGTTCTCCGAGCGCTATTAGATGCCGGCTTATTGCATGGCGATACTCTGACGGTAACCGGTAAAACTATGGCGGAAAATTTGGCCGAAATTAAAGCGCCAGATCCAGATGGCAAAGTTTTACATGCAATTAAGTCGCCGCTATCAACGGAAGTCGGAATTACGATTCTTGGCGGATCTTTGGCACCAGAAGGAGCCGTTTGCAAAACTGCCGGTATTGGTGTTGATGTATTTGAAGGGCCAGCAAAAGTTTTTGAACGCGAACAAGAAGCAATGAAAGCTTTAGAAGATGGCAGCATCCAAGCTGGCGATGTCGTAGTTATTCGCTACGAAGGTCCAAAAGGTGGACCGGGAATGCGCGAAATGTTAATGATTACCGGCGCAATTAAAGGAGCTGGTTTAGGTAAATCAGTTTTGCTATTAACTGATGGCCGATTCAGTGGCGGTACTACTGGACTATGTGTTGGTCACGTGGCACCGGAAGCTGTAGATGGCGGTCCAATTGCACTTGTTCAAAATGGCGATCGAATTCGAATCGACACCGTTAATCGCAAATTAGATTTACTTGTAGATGATTCAATACTTGCCGACCGGAAGAAATCATTTAAACCAATCCCACATAAATACACCTCAGGTGTATTGCACAAATATTCCAAGCTTGTTGGCTCTGCTTCTAAAGGCGCAGTTTGCGACTAGTTCGAGGCTGATTGCCGTCCAAAATCTGAGATGCTCATCTCAGGGGTTGACTAGGCGCAATCGCCTTTGCGACAATTACGCCTATGTTGAAGACAACTTCTATCTCATCAGTGGTGGTCATTCGATAGCGCATGCCTTTTTAAGGAATGCGCGCCCTCAGAAATCTGAGGGTTTTTTCGTTTAACGGATAAAGAAAAAGAGAAAGGAGTAAGCAGATGTCAGAAGTTACAGGCGCACAATCTCTAGTTAAATCATTGGAGCATGCCGGCGTTGAAGTTATGTTTGGAATTCCAGGCGGCGCAATTTTGCCTGCTTACGATCCAATCTTTGATTCAAAAATTCGCCACATTTTGGCGCGCCACGAACAAGGCGCGGGCCATGCAGCTGAAGGTTATGCGCAAGCAACTGGTCGTACGGGTGTTTGTATTGCAACTTCTGGTCCGGGAGCGACAAATTTAGTAACGCCACTTGCCGATGCGGCAATGGATTCGGTTCCAGTTGTCGCAATTACGGGTCAAGTTCCAGGGCCGGCAATTGGTACCGATGCATTTCAAGAAGCAGACATTCGCGGCATCACTATGCCATTTACAAAACATAATTACTTAGTTAAGGATCCAGCAGAAATTCCACGCGCAATTGCCGAGGCTTTTTACATTGCATCAACTGGTCGACCTGGACCAGTTTTAGTTGATATCGCAAAAGATGCGCTACAGATGAAAACTAAATTTGAATGGCCGAAATCTATTACTTTGCCAGGTTATCGCTTACCAGGAAAACCAAATGAAAAAGCGGTTGAAGATGCTGCAACGCTAATTGTTTCAAGTAGCAAACCAGTCTTTTATGTTGGTGGCGGCATTATCAAATCAAATGCAGCTAAAGAGCTACGTGAATTAGCGGAATTAGTTGGTGCACCGGTTGTAACTACTTTGATGGCGCTCGGCACATTCCCAGATTCACATCGCCAACATTTAGGTATGCCAGGTATGCATGGTTCAGTTGCCGCGGTTACTGCGCTGCAAAAGGCAGATCTATTAATTACGTTAGGCGCTCGCTTTGATGACCGCGTAACTGGAAAACTCTCATCGTTTGCACAAAATGCAAAAATTATTCACGTTGATATCGATCCAGCCGAATTGGGCAAGAATCGTTATGTTGATGTGGCAATTAATGGTGATTTAAAAGAAACAATCAAAGCATTGATTCCAGCGTTGAAAAAGAAGCAATTGGCTGACTTATCTGGATGGTGGAGTTCGCTTGATAAATTACGCGCGACTTATCCAGTTGGCTACGACTTACCAGCCGATGGCTCGCTATCGCCGCAGTATGTAATTGAGCGAATTGGAAAAATTTCAGGGTCAGATTCGATTTATGTTGCCGGCGTTGGTCAACATCAAATGTGGGCTTCGCAATTTATTCATTATGAAAAACCGCGCACTTGGCTAAATTCTGGCGGCGCTGGAACCATGGGCTATGCCGTTCCAGCTGCGATGGGTGCAAAAGTCGGAATGCCGGACACTACGGTTTGGGCAATTGATGGTGACGGTTGTTTCCAAATGACAAATCAAGAATTGGTTACCTGCGCGCTCAATAACATTCCGATTAAAGTTGCAGTAATTAACAACGAATCACTTGGAATGGTTCGCCAATGGCAAACCTTGTTCTATGAAGGTCGATATTCAAATACTGATTTGAAATCTAAATTGGTTCCGGATTTCGTGAAATTAGCAGATGCAATGGGCGCAGTTGGTTTGCGCTGCGAAGATCCAGCAGACGTTGATAAGACGATTGAAAAAGCTATGGCAATTAATGATCAACCAGTTGTGGTTGATTTCAGAGTGCATCGCGACGCCATGGTTTGGCCGATGGTTGCAGCAGGAACTTCTAACGATGACATCATGGTGGCTCGCGCTACTGCGCCTGACTGGGATTCGCAGGAGTTATAAAAATGGCGCTACATACTCTCGCAGTTTTGGTAGATAACAGTCCAGGTGTTTTGGCGCGCGTAGCCGGACTTTTTTCACGCCGCGCTTTCAACATCGATTCGTTAGCGGTGGGCCCAACTGAAAATCCAGAAATTTCTAGAATGACTATCGTGGTAAATGTTGAAGGTCACGTGCTGGAACAAGTTATTCGCCAACTAGATAAATTAATCAACGTAATTCATATTGCGGAAATGAAGCCAGCAACTTCAACTTCAGCCGAATTACTCATGGTCAAAGTTAAAAACTCAGCCGAGGCTAAATCTTTAGCCGAAAAATTTGATGCCAAAGTTGTCGACGAAAGTGATGATTCGATAACTATCGAAGCCACGGGAAGTCCCGAAACACTCTCAGAACTGCTTGGTTCGCTAAAGAAAATTGGAATTAAGGAATTGGTCCAATCTGGATTGGTCGCCCTTGAACGCGGGGCGACGGCACTTTCAGAGCGGACGCTGGAAATCCAATCAGTCTCGACAGATACCCAGGCCGATTACCAAAATTAATTACCGAAAACAAACAGGAGAAACCAAATGGCAACGATGTACCACGATCAAGATGCAGATCTATCCGTAATTCAAGGACGCAAAGTTGCGATCATTGGTTATGGTTCCCAAGGTCATGCCCATGCGCTAAGTCTTCGCGATAGTGGTGTCGATGTCCGAGTTGGTTTAAAAGATGGATCCAAGTCACGCGAGAAAGCTGAAGCCGAAGGTTTGCGCGTTATCTCAGTTGCTGATGCAGTTAAAGAAGCAACGGTAATTATGATTTTGGCGCCAGATCATGTTCAGCGCCACATTTATAACGAATCAATTTTGCCAAATCTAAAAGATGGTGACGCGCTCTTCTTTGGCCATGGTTTCAATATCCGCTTTGGTTACATCAAGCCGCCAGCAAATGTTGATGTTTGCATGGTGGCACCAAAAGGCCCAGGACATTTAGTTCGCCGCGAATACTCTGCTGGTCGCGGGGTTCCGGTAATTGTTGCGGTAGAACAAGATGCAACTGGAAATGCCTGGCCGCTGACGCTTTCTTATGCAAAGGCAATTGGTGGTTTACGTGCCGGTGGAATTTTGACTACCTTCACAGAAGAAACTGAAACCGATTTATTTGGCGAGCAAGCGGTGCTTTGTGGCGGCGCTTCGCAACTTGTTCAATATGGTTTTGAAACATTGATTGAAGCTGGCTACCAACCAGAAGTTGCCTACTTTGAATGCTTACACGAATTAAAGTTAATTGTTGATTTGATGTACGAAGGTGGCATCGCGAAACAACGTTGGTCCGTTTCTGATACTGCTGAATATGGTGATTACATCTCTGGTCCACGGGTAATTGATCCACATGTAAAAGAAAATATGAAAGCTGTCCTAGCGGACGTTAAGAGCGGCGCTTTCGCAAAACGCTTCATCGAAGATCAAGATAAGGGCGCCCCAGAATTTAAAGCGCTGCGCGCAAAGGGCGAACAACATCCAATTGAAAAAACTGGCCGGGAACTTCGCAAGATGTTTAGCTGGATTAAATCTTCTAATAAAGATGACTACCAAGAAGGAACGGCAGCGCGTGGCTAAACCTGTTGTATTAATTGCCGAAGAGTTAAGTCCGGCGACGCTCGAAGCGCTCGGACCAGACTTTGAAATTCGCAACTGTGATGGCGCAAATCGCGCTGAACTTCTTGGCGCGCTCGCAGCAGGTGTCGATGCGGTGCTGATTCGCTCGGCAACCAAAATGGATAGCGAAGCGATCTCTGCTGCAAAAGGTCTACGAGTTATTGCTCGCGCCGGTGTTGGTTTAGATAATGTTGATATTCCAGCAGCAACAGCCGCTGGGGTCATGGTGGTAAACGCGCCAACTTCAAACATTGTTTCGGCAGCCGAACTTGCAATCTCATTATTACTAGCCAGTGCTCGTCATATTTCACCTGCCCATGCAGCGCTAAAAGGTGGTAAATGGGCGCGCTCAAAATTTACCGGCGCTGAACTATTTGAAAAAACACTTGGCGTAGTTGGTTTTGGTCGAATTGGCCAATTAGTTGCTCATCGGATGCAGGCTTTCGGCATGGAAGTTGTTGCCTATGATCCATATTTGCAACCGGCCAAAGCGGCGCAACTTGGCGTTCGGTTAGTTGAACTTGATGAATTACTAAAGATTTCGGATTTCATCACGATTCATTTGCCTAAAACAAAAGAGACTGCAAATTTAATTGGTGCTGAAGCGCTCTCGAAAGTAAAACCAACTGTGCGCATTGTTAATGCAGCGCGCGGTGGCGTTCTTGATGAAGCAGCGCTTTACGATGCAATTAAGGCGGGCAAAGTTGCAGGTGCCGGACTAGATGTGTTTGCAACGGAACCTTGCACTGATTCGCCATTGTTTGCGCTTGATCAAGTCGTTGCAACGCCACATTTAGGAGCCTCTACCGACGAAGCACAAGAACGCGCCGGAATTGCGGTTGCAGTTTCGGTTCGCAAAGCACTTGCTGGTGAATTGGTACCGGATGCAGTTAACGTTAAAGGTGGGGCCATTGCCGAAGAACTTCGTCCGGCTCTTCCACTAGTTGAAAATCTTGGAAAAATTCTCTTCTGTTTAGCTGACGAAGTTCCAGTTTCAGTAGTAGTAGAAATTCGTGGCGAAATTGCTGAATTTGATTGCTCCGTTCTGGCTACTAGTGCGCTAGTTGGTGTCCTTGCAGATGTAGTTAGCGAAGATGTTACTTATGTAAATGCGCCAAATATTGCGCAAGAAAAAGGAATGGTTGCAACGGTAACAAAGGAAGCAGCCTCACCAGATCACCGACATGTGATCACTTTAAAGGCGGCACTAAGCAACGGTAAGCAAGTATCAATTGCCGGAAATCTTTCAGGTATTCGCATGGTGCAGAAAGTTGTTGGTATCAATAAATTTGATATGGATTTAACACCTACAAATAACATGATTTTCTTGCAATACAAAGATCGACCAGGTGTGGTTGGTGCCGTTGGAAATGCACTAGCAGGCGTAAATATCGGTGGCATGCTTGTTGCGCGCGATCACACTGGTGGTAACGCACTAATGGTAATTACGGTCGATAGCGCTGTTGATCTAAACACGGTTGAGAAACTTGGCAAAGAGATTGGCGCCGAACTAGCTAGAACGGTTTCCTTGTAATGACAAAAGAAATCAAATTAGCAGTCATCGCTGGCGATGGGATTGGCCCAGAAGTTGTTGCCGAAGGTCTAAAAGTTTTAGACGTGGTGGCAGCAAAGCATGGCGTTAATTTTGTTAAAAAATCTTATGATTTAGGTGCAGGTTATTGGCATCGCACTGGTGAAGTTTTAACTGATGAAGTAATGGCTGACATTGCCAAAAATGATGTAATTCTGCTCGGTGCAGTTGGCGATCCGACCGTGCCATCTGGCGTATTAGAACGTGGCCTACTTTTGAAATTGCGATTTGCGTTTGATCATTATGTAAATTTGCGCCCGGCAAAATTAATGCCTGGCGTAAAGTCACCGCTAGCTACCGATAAACCAATTGATTTTGTTGTCGTTCGTGAAGGTACCGAAGGTCCATATGTTGGAGCGGGCGGATTTTTAGCAGAAGGGACTGAAGCTGAAGTCGCGACTGAAGAATCCATTAATACCAGGCGTGGTGCTGAACGCGTAATTCGCGATGCTTTTGCGCGAGCTAAAGCTCGGCCACGTAAAAAATTGACGTTGGTGCATAAAAACAATGTTTTGACTCATGCCGGTTCGCTTTGGACCCGGACTTTTAACGAAGTTGCAAAAGATTTTCCTGAAGTTACAACTGATTATCTTCATGTTGACGCCGCTTCGATGTTCTTCGTTACCAATCCAGAGCGATTTGATGTTGTAGTAACTGATAATTTATTTGGCGACATTTTGACCGATATTGCTGCGGCAATTTGTGGCGGAATTGGTTTAGCAGCTTCGGGAAATATAAATCCAACTGGAAAATTTCCATCGATGTTTGAGCCAGTTCATGGATCAGCGCCAGATATTGCCGGTAAAAATTTAGCGGACCCGACTGCGACCGTTATGTCGGTTGCGATGCTGTTAGATCACGTTGGACTTCATGCCGCAGCTCGTGAAGTTGAAGCCGCAGTAGCAAATGATTTAGCGGCGCGCGGTGATTCAAAGCGTTCTACTTCCGAAATCGGAACTGCGTTAGCGAGCGCATTGAAATGAAAATTACGTTAAATCCAAATGCAGTGGAACCGCAAAAGCGAGCAGCGCTAGTTGCCGAAGGCGGATTCGGTAAGCACTACACCGACCATATGGTTGTTTGCGAATGGAATGAAAAAACCGGTTGGGGTGAACCAGAATTAAAACCATACGGTCCAATAACGTTAGATCCAGCTACCGCGGTTTTCCATTACGGCCAAGAAATCTTTGAAGGGATGAAGGCTTACCGTCAAAAAGATGGTGGCGTTGCTTTATTTCGACCAGATGCAAATGCTCAGCGCTTCATTCGATCGGCAAAGCGATTAGCGCTTCCAGAACTACCTGAGAAATTATTTATCGAAACTGTGGAGGCGTTAGTAAAACAAGATTCTGGTTGGGTGCCAGACAAAGTTGGCGAATCGCTATATATCCGGCCATTTATGTTTGCAACCGAAGTTGGTTTAGGTGTTCGCCCAACAAATAAAGCGATGTATGTATTAATCGCAACCCCAGCTGGTGCCTATTTCGATCCATCAAAAGCTGTAACAGTTTGGATTTCGACTGAATACGTTCGAGCCGCACCAGGTGGCACTGGTGAAGCAAAATGTGGCGGTAATTATGCAGCTTCGTTAGTTGCGCAAAAGGAGGCAGCCGCCGAAGGTTGCGATCAAGTTGTTTGGTTAGATGCCGTCGAAAGACGTTGGATTGAAGAGATGGGTGGCATGAATCTTTATTTTGTTAAGGGAAATAAAGTTGTCACGCCGAAATTAACTGGCACGCTACTACCTGGAATCACGCGCGATTCAATTTTGTCAGTAGCAAAAGACTTAGGTTATGGCGTTGAAGAGGTAATGCTCAGCGTTGATGACTGGCGCGATGGAATTCAAAGTGGCGAAATTTCAGAGACATTTGCCTGCGGTACTGCAGCCGTCGTTTCGCCAATTGGCGCAGCAAAATCAAAGTGGGGAACTTGGGTCACTGGTGATGGCACACCTGGTCCAATCACAATGAAAATTCGCGAAACGCTTTTGAATATTCAACATGGCCAGACCGAAGATAAACACGGTTGGGTTAAGCGGGTTATCTAATGTCGATGCCAGATTCGTTTCACATTTATGACACCACGCTGCGCGATGGCGCACAACAAGAGGGATTAAATCTTTCAGTCAATGACAAGATGGTAATTGCGCGCCATTTAGATGAACTGGGTGTTGGCTTTATCGAAGGTGGTTGGCCAGGTGCTAATCCAAAAGACACTGAATTTTTTGCCTTAGCTAAAAAAGAATTGAAATTAAAAAATGCCCAATTCGTAGCGTTTGGTGCTACACGACGTCCAAATGTGAAAGCAGCCGATGATGTATTACTTGGTGCACTGCGCGATTCTGGGGCACCGGTAGTAACGCTAGTTGCAAAATCTTTTGATCGCCATGTCGAACTAGCGTTAAAAACTACGTTGGAAGAAAATCTTGAAATGATTCGCGATTCCATCACCCACCTTCGAAGTGAGGGACAACGAGTTTTTCTAGATGCCGAACATTTCTTTGATGGTTATCGCAATAATAAAAATTACGCACTTGAAGTAGTGCGCACTGCTGCCGAAGCCGGCGCCGACGTGATTGCACTTTGCGATACCAATGGCGGAATGTTGCCCGATGAAATTGCCGATGTAGTTCACGAAGTTTTGAGTGGATCTAAAGCGCGCCTTGGAATTCATTGCCATAACGACACAGGTTGCGCCGTCGCAAATTCAATGGCTGCCGTGGCAGCTGGTGCGACACATGTTCAGGGAACATTAAATGGTTACGGTGAACGAACTGGCAATGCCGATTTGGTTTCAATAATTGCCAATTTAGAATTGAAAAAAGATAAGAAAGTTTTGCCAGATCAAGCGCTGCGCGAATCTTTCCGAATTGCACATGCCGTTGCTGAAGTTACAAATATTCAACCAAGTGCGCGCCAACCTTATGTTGGGGTCTCGGCATTCGCGCATAAAGCAGGGCTACATGCCAGCGCCATCAAAGTTGACCCAGCTTTGTACCAACATGAAGATCCTGCTGAAGTTGGAAACGATATGCGGATGTTGGTTAGCGATATGGCTGGCCGAGCATCGATTGAATTAAAGAGTATGGAACTAGGTGTGGATTTAGGTGGCGATAAAGAATTAATTACTCGAGTTGTCGAACGAGTAAAGGATTTGGAAAGTAAAGGTTTCACCTTTGAAGCAGCCGATGCTTCCTTCGAACTATTGCTATTAGAAGAGAAGAATCGGAAACGACCAAAATTTTTTACAATCGAACATTGGTTAACTTCGGTTGAGAGTGACGAAAAACGAAATATTGTTACAAAAGCGGAAGTTACCGTAACTGCAAATAATCAAAAGATTATCTGCACTGGCACCGGAAATGGTCCCGTTAACGCTTTTGATAATGCGCTTCGTACTGGTCTCTTGAAACTTTATCCGGAATTGGCAAAGCTTGAATTAACCGATTACAAAGTTCGTATTTTGGAAGGTCGATTAGGAACGGGTGCGATTACGCGCGCGTTCTAGTTGAAACCAGCGATGGCAATGGTGAATGGAACACAGTTGGTTTTCACGAAAATGTGATTGCAGCTTCTGCAATGGCGCTTGAGGAAGCAATCACCTTTGGCTTACTAAGACAAGGTCGCAAGCCCGAGTAACCTTAACTCCTATGGAGTTTGCGGAAGTTTTTAATAAGTATCAAAACTATTTATTAAACGACCGAGCCCTTTCTGAAAATACAATTCGAGCTTATTTGGGTGATTTGCAAAGCCTGATAACACATTTAGAAAAATTGGGTTTAACGGAAATCAATAATTTGGATTTAGCTCACCTACGATCTTGGTTAGCAGCTCAAACTGGCGCCCGGACCTCGTTATCGCGCAGAGCAACCTCGATTAAAGTTTTTTCTAAATGGGCTGCAAATGAAAAATTGATCACCAGCGATATCGGCGTAAATTTAGCGACACCAAAAGCTAATCGAATTCTGCCAAATGTTTTAGATGCCGATTCGGCAACTCTTGCGATTAAATCTTTAGAAACCAGAGCGGCAGAAGAAAATGGCGCTGAAGCAATCCGGGATCTGGCGATCGTAGAGATTTTGTATGCCAGTGGCGCGCGTGTTAGCGAGTTATGCGGATTGGAATTAACGGATGTGGACTACGACCGACAAACAATCAGAGTTTTTGGAAAGGGCAGCAAAGAACGGGTAATCCCAATTGGAAATCCAGCAATTGCAGCGCTGCAAAATTGGTTAAATATTCGAAGTGAATTCATTACGGCAAATTCAGGTAACGCAATTTTTCTGGGCCGAAAAGGTAAACGGATTGATCAGCGCCAGGTTCGCACCATTGTTTATAAAACGCTCGAAGCGTTAGAAGGTTTTGAACGAATGGGGCCACATGCGCTTCGACATTCTGCGGCAACACATCTATTAGAAGGCGGCGCTGATTTACGAACAGTTCAAGAAATTTTGGGCCACGCCTCGCTTGCAACTACACAAATTTATACACATGTATCAGCGGAACGACTTCATAAAGCCTTCAAACAAGCACACCCCCGCGCCTAAATAGCGGTAAAAAGCACTTGAATTAACTAGGTAGAATTTGCCCCGCACGAGAGAAATTTCGTGACATCACAGCACTAACTCTTCACAGAGGATTTGCACCTCGGTCCGATGAGGAAATTTGAAAAATTTCCAAACTGGCATAGTGCAACTAGTGCGAGGGATCTAAATCAAATTGTTTTAGGTCGTTAACCGAGTGCGGTAATTGTTTAACAATTACCGAAAAAGGAGTGTGCCGCCATGGCGGTAGTAACAATGCGAGAGCTCCTCGACAGCGGTGTGCATTTCGGACACCAGACTCGTCGATGGAATCCAAAGA
>CAYFKK010000012.1:0-12281 GCA_964343655.1 uncultured Actinomycetes bacterium
ATTTTGCCGCATCGACAAACTCCATAACTTGATTGAAATCTTCTTCAGTTTCACCTGGAAAGCCGACGATGAAGTTTGATCTAATTCCAGCCTGCGGTGATAGCGCGCGAACTTGGCTAATCAAATGTAGGAATGAATCTTTATCACCAAAGCGACGCATTGATCGTAAAACTTTGGCGGATGCATGTTGAAACGAGATATCAAAATATGGTGCCACTTTTTCGTTTTCAATCATTGCCTGCAGCAAAGTTGGCCTAATTTCAGCTGGTTGCAAATAACTCAATCGCACCCGATTGATCCCATCAATTTCACAAAGTTTCGGTAACAACTTCTCCATCGCTTGTAAATCTCCCAAATCTTTTCCATAAGATGTGGTGTTCTCCGAAACCAAAAACAATTCGCTAACGCCAGCTTCGGCAAGCCAGCGAGCTTCAGCTAAAACCTCATCTGGTGTGCGCGAAACAAATGCGCCGCGAAAGCTCGGGATCGCACAAAAAGCGCAGCGCCGATCGCAGCCAGAGGCTATTTTTAGCGGCGCCCATGGCGCGGAATTTAATCTCGCCCGGGCAAAATTTCTCTCAATTTTTCGATCCGCCGGAGCTATTGGTAACAATTTTCGACGATCGCTCGGTGTGTGAATATTTAATTTTTGCCCTGACAATATTGCTTGCAGGCGATTTGAAATATCTTGGTAATCATCAAAACTTAAAATTCCATCAGCTTCTGGCAGCGCGGATGCAAGTTCGCTGCCATAACGTTCGGCCATGCAGCCAACCGCGACAACAGCTTTAGTAACGCCATTTTCTTTTAAAGAATTAGCTTCAAGCAAGGCATCAATTGAATCTTTCTTCGCCGATTCAATAAAACCACAAGTATTAATTACCGCTATTTCTGCCTGCGCGGCATCATCGATTAATTGCCACCCATCAGCGGCTAAACGTCCAGCTAACTCTTCAGAATCAACATCATTTCGTGCGCAGCCCATTGTGATGAGGGCTACGGTTTTTTTCACAACTACGAATTTACCCCATATGAAACTGTTACTACTTCACCTGACTGACCAAGCGGTGCTTGTTTCTTTCCATTTACTGTGACTTCTAACCCACCAGCATTTCCAAGGCGAGCGTTTATTTCTTTATCACTTGTAAAGGTTCGGGTATCTCCGACATTCATCCGACCGCTAAATAACGTTGTGCCAGATGCGTCGGTCACATTGATCCAACTTACGCCACTAACCGCTTTCAAAACTACTTTGACTCCAGTTCCACTAGAAACTGTTTCGTAAGGAGTTGCCGAAGTTTTCGGAGTTGCGGTGGCACTTGGCGTTTGCGTAGTTGTTGGAGTATCAACGGCGACTGGCGCCGAGTCTGTGCTCCTCAAATTTGAATAAACTGCGTAGCCACCAATAATTACCAAAATCGAAAGCAATGAAATCACGATTAATTGCTTGTTATTAATTTGCTTTCGAACTTGTCTTGGTTCGGCAGCATTGTTTTCGACAAGACGATCGTAAATTGGACGAGCTTCGGCAACCTGCTCGACATCATATGCGGCTAATAAATCTGAAGCATTTAATTTTAAATGTGTAGCTAACGAACGAAGATGTCCTTTGGCATAGGTTGCTCCGCCGGCGCTAGAAAAATTATCTGCTTCAAATTCGCGAATCATGGTTGGTCGAATATTTGTTTTTTGACCTAGAGTTTCAACCGTCATACCAGCGCGATTTCGCGCTTCCGACAAAATGGTTCCGAGACTCACAAGTCAAGGGTAACTGCGATTGAATGAAGTGAAAAGTTAGGGGGTTATCCCCTTTTTAAGTATCAGGATTGTTGCAGTGATTCGAGCACCGAATCGAGTTCTTCCGGTTTAACCAAAACTTTTCGAGCCTTAGATCCTTCACTTGGTCCGGTAATTCCCCTCGTCTCCATCAAATCCATTAAGCGACCAGCTTTTGCAAATCCAATTCTTAGTTTTCGTTGCAACATTGATGTCGATCCAATTTGAGTAGTTACCACTAGATGCACTGCTTGCAACAATAATTCCAAGTCATCACCAATTTCGCGATCGACGGTCGTAAATTGTTTTGTTGGCGCGGTTACATCATCACGATAATGTGGACTTAATTGTTTTTTAACATGATTTACCACTGATTCAATTTCGCGTTCAGAAACATAAGCACCTTGAATACGAAGTGTTCTAGATGCGCCCATCGGAATAAATAACGCATCGCCTTGGCCAATTAATTTTTCAGCACCAGGTGAATCTAAAATCACGCGCGAATCGGCGAGTGATGAAGTCGCAAAAGATAACCGGGACGGCACATTTGCTTTAATTAAACCAGTAACCACATCAACGCTCGGGCGCTGCGTTGCTAAAACTAAATGAATTCCAGCTGATCTAGCTAATTGAGTAATGCGAACAACGGATTCTTCGACTTCTTTTGCGGCCACCATCATCAAATCTGCCAACTCGTCAATTATGACTAATAAGTATGGATATGGTTCCAAAATCCGATCACTACCTGGCGGTGCCACAACTTTGCCGGCCCGAACTGCTTTGTTGAAATCATCAATGTGGCGGAAGCCAAAACTGGATAAATCTTCGTAGCGCAGATCCATTTCACGTACGACCCACTGCAGGGCATCGGCTGCCTTTTTTGGATTGGTGATAATTGGTGTAATCAAATGTGGAATACCGTCATAAGCATTTAGCTCAACGCGCTTTGGATCGATCAAAACTAATCGAACATCATCAGGGGTTGCGCGCATCAAGAGCGATGTAATCATCGAATTAATCATCGATGATTTACCGGCGCCAGTTGCGCCAGCAACTAATAAGTGTGGCATTTTGGCCAAGTTAGCGCAGATAAAACTTCCTTCAACATCTTTGCCAAGTGCCACTAACAACGGATGTAAATCTTGCCCAGCAGTTGGCGAACGAAGTACATCGCCGAGGGCAACAATTTCGCGATCGCTATTTGGAATTTCAATTCCAACGGCAGATTTACCCGGAATTGGCGAGAGAATCCGAACTTCGCTAGATGCAACTGCATAAGAAATATTTTTGGTCAGCGCCGTAATTCTTTCCACTTTTACGGCCGAACCTAATTCAACTTCGTATCGCGTTACCGTTGGTCCCCGCATAAAACCAGTAACTTCGGCATCAATTTCAAATTGCGCAAATACTTCAGTAAGTGCTTGAACCACTAAATCATTCGCTTTAGTTTTCTGCTTTGATGTTGGCGCCGAACGTAGCAAATCTAACGGCGGTAATTCATATTTGGAATCGTGGCCAAGTAATAATTGCTGCGCCCGCTTCGGTATCGAATTTTCGGTTTTACTTTTAGCAATCGCAATTGTGGGTTCGACAAAATCATCATCACCCGGTTCATCCTCTTCGTAGTCAGTTTCATACTGCGCCACCAAGGGAGATTCGAAAGGTTCGCTCTCGCTAATTTCAAATTCTTCCTTTTCGCGACGCGGCAATTTGCTCCAAAGCCAAACCAAAGTGGATTTAATTCGAATTCCAACTTGGGAAACTGGGGTCGCAGTCACGACTAAGACGCCAAAAATGAAGATCAAAATTAAAACTGGATAGGTAAGAATTGAAGTTAAAAGCCCGACTAGTGGCTTGGAGACCGCATAACCAATCCAGCCACCACCCTCGCGCATCGCAGTTGCACCGGTTCCGACGGAACCATTTAATAAGTGAGCCAAGCCAGTTGTCGAAATTATTAAAGCAATTGTTCCGACGGTAATTCGGGCAGTAGCGCGATTTTCTTCTGGAACTCTAAATAACCTAGTAGCAAAATAGAAAAATACCAGCGGCGTTAAAACACCGATTCGGCCAAATCCCCCATAGAAAAATGAATAGAGTGATTTAGAAACTAAATTACTGCCATGTAACCACGTGCCACCAACTGCAGCTAAACCAAAAATTACTAAAAGGAGTGCAAAACCATCTCGCTGATGTTCTGGATCTAAATCTTTAGCACCGCGAGCAACAAACCGAACTGAACCACCAAATCCTTTTGCAATTATTCGCCAAATTCCGGCTAGAGCACCGCCGAGTAGCGCTACTACTCCGCCAGATTTACGCTTCTTTTTTGATTTGGCCACACGCCTAAGACTATTTATTTACGCTTAAAGTAATTGGTAGGCGCGCCGCGTTATACCTCAATGACGACTGGAACAATCATTGGTTTCCGGCGATGCTCTGCGCCAACCCAACTGCCAACAGTTTTTCGGACTACTTGTGACAAAACATGTGTTCCGTTATTTCCATCCGCAACTGCGTGTGCCAAAGCTTTTTCAATTCGCGATTTAACTTCATCAAATAACGCATGATCTTCGGTAAATCCACGCGCATGAATATCTGGTCCAGCAACAATTCGACCATTCTGCGAATCAATCACAACGATTACCGAAATGAAACCTTCTTCGCCAAGAATTCGGCGATCTTTCAAAGTAGATTCTGTAATCTCACCAACTGTTTGGCTGTCTACATAAACATAACCACACGGAACTGCACCAGCTACTTTAGGTTTTCCATCAATCAAATCAATAACGATTCCATTTTCGATCGTGATGGCATTTTCACGCGGTACCCCAGTCCGTATTGCTAATTCCGCATTGGCTTTTAAGTGGCGCCATTCACCGTGGACTGGCAAAACATGTTTTGGTTTCACAATTTGATAGCAATAAAGCAATTCTCCGGCAGCAGCATGGCCAGAAACGTGAACCATCGCATTTCCTTTATGAACTACCTTTGCGCCCATTCGCGTCAATTCATTTATCAAGTTAAATACTGGAAATTCATTTCCAGGAATCAAAGACGAAGCCAACAAAATGGTGTCGCCAGCACCGACCCGAATTGCGTGTTCGCCAAATGCGATGCGTGATAACACTGCTAATGGCTCGCCTTGCGATCCGGTGCAGATCAAAACCACATCATCGCCGGCTTTATCTAAATCATCGGAATCAAACAAAATATTTTTAGGAATCTTTAAATAGCCCAACTCTTGAGCAATCTTCATATTGCGCACCATTGAACGACCGACAAACGAAACCATCCGACCTTGCGAGTGAGCGGCATCAATTACCTGTTGGATGCGGTGAACATGCGAAGCAAACGAGGCGACAATGACCCGGCGCTTGGTACTTTTGATTACCCGTTCAATTACCGGCGCAATTTCACGTTCGCTCGGCGTAAAACCCGGAATATCAGCATTTGTGGAATCGACTAAAAATAAATCGACTCCTTCTTCGCCCAATTTGCCGAACTTAACTAAATCGGTGATTTTGTCATCAAGTGGTAATTGATCCATTTTGAAATCGCCCGTTTGTAAAACCATTCCAGCTTTAGTGCGAATTGCGACCGCTAAGGAATCTGGAATTGAATGATTAACTTGCACAAATTCAACTTGGTATTCACCAATTTTTACTTGATGGCCAGCATTAACTTCGCGTAAATCGCCAGTGATTCGATGCTCTTTTAATTTTGCGGCAATTAACGCCAAGGTAAGTGGTGCGCCAAAAATCGGAATGTCGCCACGTTGGCGCAGTAAATATGGCACGGCACCGATATGGTCTTCATGGCCATGGGTAAGCAAAATGCCAACTACATCATTTAACCGATCTTGAATATGCGAAAAATCCGGCAAAATTAAATCAATTCCAGGTTGGCTCTCTTTTGGAAATAGAACTCCGCAATCGACAATTAAGAGTTCGCCATTAATTTCGTAGACCATCATGTTCCGGCCAATTTCGCCAAGGCCACCAAGTGGCGTTAAGCGAAGCGCGCCAGATTTAAGTGGTCCCGGAATTCCTAGATTTGGATGTGGATGGTTCATAAATTAAAACTTAACGCCGCCAGCAGCGAGATCTTTTTTCAATTGCTCGATCTGCTCTGCCGTGGCATCAACTAATGGCAAACGCGTGTATCCGCCTGGAAGCCCCATTAGGTTTAACGCTGCCTTAGTCAAAATCGCACCTTGAGTTCTAAATGTGCCGGTAAATACTGGAAGCAGTTGTTGATGAATTTCTAATGCACGAGCTGAGTTACCATCAAACCAGGCATCAAGCATTTCTCGCAAATTTTTTCCAACGGTGTGGCCACAAACGCTAACAAAACCAACTGCGCCAACTGATAAGAGCGGTAAATTTAAAATGTCATCTCCAGAATAAACCGGAATACCGCATCGTTTAATCACCCATGAAGTAGAAGCAACGTCGCCTTTGGCATCTTTTAACGCAACGATATTTGGATGCTCAGATAATTTAACAATCGTGTCAGGATCAATTGCCATTCCGGTTCGACCAGGGATGTCATACAACATAACTGGTAAATCAGTTGCATCGGCGACTGCTTTGAAGTGCGCTGCAATTCCGGCTTGCGGTGGTTTGTTGTAATAAGGCGTTACTACCAATAATCCATCCGCGCCCGCGGCGGCTGCCATCTTTGCTTGTTCAATTGAATGTGAAGTTTCGTTATTACCCGCACCAGCAACAACCTTGCCTTTTCCACCCATTGCTTTTTTAACTACTTTGATTATTTCGATTTTCTCTTCATCAGAAGTGGTCGGAGCTTCGCCCGTGGTGCCATTTACAACAATAAAGTCATGACCCGTCGAAATTAAATGTGCTGCTAATTTTTCAACGCCCGCCCAATCGATCGCACCATCTTTATTAAATGGCGTGATCATGGCCGAGGAAAGTCGGCCAAATGGAGCTGCGATAGGCATAGTCGAAGGCTATCTTTTATTACGGAGTTACGCGACCAGATTTTTCAAATGCTGCGTAAGTTAATGGCATTAATCGCTTGAAATGCTCTTCCATCTTCTCGGCAACCATTTCGATTTCGCGTTGCGGATAGCTCGGGAAATGCGAACCTTCACGAGAGGTACGCAGAGATAAGAAGTTCATTAGCGCCCGCGCATTCATCGTGACATACATTGATGAATAAGTTGCAACTGGCAAAACGGCACGGGCAACTTCACGAGCAATTCCAACATCTAGCATTTTCTGGTAACTGGCATAGGCCACGACATATGCATCTTTCATAGCTTTAACCATGACTTCAAATTGTTCTGGAGTTCCTGGTTCAAAGGTGTAATGACCGGTTTTGCCTACTTGATTTAAGTGACGATCTTTATTTGGAATATAGAAAACTGGTTTTAATTCGCGATAGCGACCAGATTCTTCGTTGTAAGAAGCAATTCGGTGGCGCATAAATTCACGGAAAACGAAGATCGGTGCGCTGATAAAAAATGTCATCGAAGTATGTTCAAATGGCGACCCATGACGTTCGCGCGCTAAATAATTAATTAATCCAGCAGACCGTTCGGGATCTGAACCAATTTCATCTAGTGATTGTTCCCCGGCTGTTGATACGCGAGCTGCCCAAATAACATCGGCATCACTTGCACTTGCTTTAACTAATTCGACGGTGACATCGTCGCGAAATACAACTTCGTGTGAATCTGACATGCTCCGACCTTATCTATCGCGGTTCGAAAGCTTTGGCACCTTGAGGCAGAATGACCCCTGTGTCCAGCATTAATCGCGCCACAGCGACAAAATCGTTAAGCCTGGCATTCGCAGTTGGGACCTACGCCCTAGCTTTTGGCGCAGCTTCAGTCGCCGCAGGATTTTCGATATTACAAACATCATTGCTTTCGCTTTTGTTATTTTCTGGCGCATCGCAATTTGCCGTAATTGGCGTGATTGGTGCCGGCGGAACTGCGCTAACTGCAATTGCTACTTCGACCTTACTTGGATTTAGAAATGCGCTTTACGGAATTGTGATGACGCCAATTTTGCAAGTGAAAGGTTTCAAGAAAGTTGTCGCAGCCCAAATCACAATCGATGAATCAACTGGGGTCGCATTGGGCGAAGAAGATCGCGGAATTTCCCTGCAACGCCAAGGTTTTTGGCTAACTGGTTTCGGCGTATTTTTCTTCTGGAATATTTTTACGGTAATTGGTGCCTTAAGCGCTTCGACAATAAATAATCCGGCTGAATGGGGACTCGATGCGGCAGTTCCAGCAGCTTTCATCGCGTTAGTTTGGCCGCGGTTGAAAACTAAGAACGATATTTATTTAGCGCTAGCCGCAACAGCGTTAGCGCTAATAACTACTCCGATTTTGCCAGCTGGATTGCCAATCATCGCAACGGCTGGTTTAGCCGTGTTACTTGGTTGGCGGGTGCGATGAATAAATTTTGGATTGCTACTTTGGGTGCAAGTGCGCTGGCATTTTTGTTGAAATTTGCTGGACATTCCATCCCAGCAAAATATTTAAGTAACGCTAGATTGCAACGAATCAATGGATTTATCCCGGTGGCGCTACTCAGTGCTTTGGTAGCCGTTCAAACATTTGCCACTAAACGCGAACTTGAAGTTGATCACCGCGCCTTGGGTTTGGCCGTTGCGGCCTTCGCGCTAAAAATAAAGCTGCCGTTCCCAATTGTTGTGGGCGCGGCAGCTTTTGCTTCGGCGATTTTTTACCGATTAAATAATTGAAAGCGATTCTAACTTTGCCTTTAAATCTGGATCTGATGGCTCAGTTAAATGAGTTCCGTCCTCAAATACAATAACTGGAATTGAACGCATGCCACCATTAATTGCAATTACTTTCTCTGAAGCTGATTCATCGGCTTCAACATCAATATAGTTATATTTCACGTTTAAGCTATCCAAAAGCGCCTTTGAGCGACGGCAGTCGCGGCACCATTCAGCGCCATATAGATCAATACTCATAGAACTTGCTCCAATCCAATCGTTACACCTTTTAACTTCTGAACATTTCTTACCGCTAATAAAACGCCAGGCATAAAACCTGCCCGATCTAATGAATCATGGCGAATTGAAAGCGTTTCGCCAAGTCCGCCAAATAATACTTCTTGATGCGCCACTAACCCGCGTAACCGAATTGAATGAATTGGTACATCAGAAACTTTGGCACCGCGCGCACCTTCCAGTGCAGACCTTGTCGCATCTGGTTGCGCTGGCATATTTTTGCGAGCCTCACCAATTAATTCAGCAGTGCGAGCGGCGGTGCCACTTGGCGCATCTACTTTATTCGGGTGATGTAATTCAATAATTTCTACCGATTCGAAATATGGCGCAGCCTGTTTCGCAAATTGCATCATCAGCACTGCCCCAATTGCAAAATTAGGTACGATAAAAATGTTGGAATCAGTCGCCATCGCTTTTGCTTTTTCCTGATCAAAACCAGTTGTACCAACAACTGCATGAATCTTATTTTTAGTTAAAAATTCTAAATTATTTAAAACGGCAGATGGCGCAGTGAAATCAACTACGACATCGCAACCTTTTAATAAATCTAAGGAATCACCTAAATCAACAGCTGCGGTAATTTCTAAATCAGGCGCAGCTGTAACCGCTTTTACTACTTCCGAGCCCATCCGCCCTTTGGCGCCAAGTACGCCAACTTTGATACTCATGAAAGTATTCTCTCAAATTCTGCGGTGGATTTTTGCGGACCCGCAAGGCCAAGGGTAAGCGGTTTTGTTAAAAACTCGGCGGCTAATTTATTTACCTCATCAATTGTGACCTGACTTAACTCGTGCATTAAATCTTCGGCAGTTTTAGCAGCGCCATCCCAAATTTCGGTAGAACCAATTCGATCCATCCGATGCCCCGAATCTTCGCCAGCTAACAAAATATTTGCGCGAACGGCATTGTGACCGCGTTCGAACTCTTCTTTAGTTATTCCATTGGCTGCAACATCTTGCAAGATTTCGCGAATCAATTTGACTACTTCACCAGTTTTTTCTGGCGAACAACCTGCATAAATCGCGTAATAACCAGCGCCGACATATCTACGCATGAAGCCATCAACGGTATAAACCAAGCCACGCTTTTCGCGAATTTCTTGAAACATGCGTGAACTCATGCCGCCAGAAATCCCAATAACTAAAACTCGAAGCGCCATGGTGCGCGGATCATTTCGCCCAACTCCTGGCAATCCAAGATAGAGATTAGTTTGTTCGAAATCGCCCGAATGTAATTCCACCCGTTTAGCGGAATCTGGAATAAATGCACTGAAATCTCGGATGAATGGTTTGGTTTCACCAATTAGAAAGTCATCTCGATCTAAATTCTTTTTAACCAGTGCGACAAAATCATCATGCTTAACATTTCCCGCTGCAGCGGCAACAATATTTTCTGGGCGATAATGGTTTTTGTAGTAGCGATAAATTTGATCGCGCGTAATTGCATTCATTGAATCTTTGGTGCCTAAAATTGAAATACCGAGAGTATGTGCGCCCCAAAATGCTCGGCCAAAAGCTTCTTCAGCTAAATCTTGCGGATCGTCATCGCGCATCGCCATCTCTTGGAAAACGACATTTCGCTCGTTTTCAAATTCCTCTTCGGAAACCACGGCACTGGTAATTACATCGCTTAATACATCAACGGCGAGCGGCAAATCTTCATCGACAACTTTGGCATAAAAGGATGTGAATTCATTTGTGGTGTAAGCATTAATGCCACCACCTAAGTTTTCAATTGAAGAGCTGATTTCTTTTGCAGTCCGACGCTTAGTGCCTTTAAATAACACATGCTCTAAAAAGTGTGAAGCGCCAGAATCTTCTGGCGCTTCATCTCGTGAACCTACATTTACAAAATAGCCAACGGAAGCGCTGCGAACTGTTGGATCATCATCGGTGATGATCCGCAGTCCACTATTAAGCGTTGTCCGCTGAATCGCCATCTTTTTGACCTTCAATTACTGGTACTAAAGACAACTTGCCCTTTGGATCGATTTCGCCGATTTCAACTTGAACTTTATCGCCGACTTTCATTACATCTTCTAGGTTTTCGATTCGCTTACCACCGTGCATCTTGCGAATTTGCGAGATGTGGAGCAAGCCATCTTTACCTGGCAACAATGAAATAAAGGCACCGAATTGAGCTAACTTAACGACCGTGCCTAAGTAGCGTTCACCAACTTCTGGCATGGTTGGGTTTGCAATCGCATTAATCTGCGCTTTCGCTGCCTCAGCCGCACTACCTTCAGTTGCGCCAATGTAAATTGTGCCATCTTCTTCAATTGAAATTTCGGCGCCAGTTTCATCTTGAATCTGATTAATTACCTTGCCCTTAGGGCCGATAACTGCACCAATTTGATCAACTGGAATCTTCACGGAAATGATTCGAGGCGCAAGTATCGACATTTCATCTGGTGAATCAATCGCTTCATTCATTACATCAAGAATTGCGATTCGCGCTTCTTTTGCTTGATGCAACGCTCCTTGCAGAACTGATGCTGGAATGCCATCGAGTTTGGTATCTAACTGCAACGCAGTTACGAATTCGCGAGTACCGGCAACTTTAAAGTCCATATCACCGAAGGCATCTTCGGCGCCCAAGATGTCAGTAAGTGCAACGTATTCCGTTTTGCCATCGACATCATCAGAAATTAGACCCATTGCGATACCGGCAACTGGCGCCTTTAGTGGCACGCCAGCATTTAGTAATGAAAGCGTTGACGCACAAACAGATCCCATTGAAGTTGAACCATTTGAACCAAGCGCTTCAGAAACTTGGCGAATTGCATAAGGAAATTCTTCGCGAGTTGGCAAGACTGGGACAAGTGCGCGTTCTGCTAATGCACCGTGTCCAATTTCGCGACGCTTTGGCGTACCAACGCGACCGGTTTCACCAGTTGAATATGGTGGGAAGTTGTAATTGTGCATGTACCGCTTTGTAGTTTCTGGACTCAACGTATCTAGTTGAAGTTCCATCTTCAGCATATTCAAAGTAGTTACACCCACAATTTGAGTTTCACCGCGTTCGAAAATTGCGGAACCATGAACGCGTGGAATTACTTCTACTTCAGCTGAAAGTGGACGGATATCGCGAAGTCCGCGACCATCGATACGCACCTTTTCGCGAAGTACGCGTTGGCGAACTAATTTCTTAGTAATTGAACGCAGCGCCGCTGGAATTTCTTTTTCGCGACCTTCAAAAGAAGGTGAAAGTGTTCCGATTGTGGCAGCATTAATTTCATCTAGCCGCTCTTCGCGCTCTTGCTTTCCGGCTATGGTCAAGGCCTTAGCTAAATGATCTTTAGCCTCTGCTTCAACTGCGGCGTAAACATCATCTTGGTAATCTAAATAAATTGGAAATTCCGCAGTTGGTTTTGCGGCGGTCTTTGCCAATTTCATCTGTGCTTCACAAAGTGTGCGAATAAATGGTTTCGCGGCATCTAAACCTTGGCTAACAATCTCTTCAGTTGGCGCTTGTTGGCCACCCTT
>CAYFKK010000013.1:0-12269 GCA_964343655.1 uncultured Actinomycetes bacterium
GGTTCTCGAGATACGGTCTCGGGAACTTACAAAAAATAAGTTCTAGACATCTCAATAGCGTTTCGGCGGCCATAGCGAACGGGAAACACCCGGTCCCATTCCGAACCCGGAAGTTAAGCCGTTCAGCGTCGATGGTACTGCAAGGGTGACCTTGTGGGAGAGTAGAACGCCGCCGGACTTCTTTTAAAAAGAGGGGACTTCTTAACCGAGGTCCCCTTTTTTATTTTGTAATTGATTTTAAAATTAGTTGATTTTATTAAGGAGAATTTAAATGGAAAGTAAGCGCTTCAATCGAAGCGATCGTCCAAAACGAAATTCTTCGCGTTCAGATAAGCCGCGTTCAGATAGAAAACCATCAGACCGACCAAAATCAGACCGACCAAAATCAGACCGACCAAAATCAGACCGACCATATCGAACGGATCGACCACGCAGAGATGGTGATTTTAAAGCTCGTGGTCCTAGAAGTGATCGACCGATGCGTAGAGATCAGCGCGACAACCGCGATCGTCGCATTAAAAGGGATTTTTTCAAGGATCCATTGATACCCGATGAAATTACTGGCGAAGAACTTGAGAAAAATGTACGTGGAGATTTGTTAACACTCTCTGCAGAAAATGCAAAAGTTGTCGCACGACATTTATCTTGTGTAAATATGTATGCATTGGGCGATCCCGATTTGGCATACCAACACGCAATGGCCGCATCGCGCCATGCCGGCAGAGTTGCAATTGTTCGCGAAACCGCTGGATACGCAGCATATCGAGTTGGAAAGTTTGACGAAGCAATCAAGGAATTACGAGCTGCCTATCGAATAAATGGAGATCCGAGCGTTTGGCCGGTACTTGCAGATTGCGAACGCGGGTTGGGAAAACCATTAAAGGCTCTCGCCTTAGCCGGAGCACCAGAAGTTAAAAAATTACAGAAAGAACAAGCAGTTGAAATGCGAATTGTTACCGCTGGCGCAAGACGTGACATGGGAGATTTTGAGGCAGCAGTAGTTACGCTGCAAAGTGATGATCTAAATATTTCAAACCAACCGTGGTCGATTAGGTTGCGTTACGCATATGCTGATGCGCTTTCTGCAGTAGGTAGAACCGATGAGGCGAGAAAATGGTTTGCTCGAACTGCCGAAATTGATGTGGAAAACGAAACGGATGCGTCAGAGCGTTGCTAAATAATTTTCTTTATGAGCAAAAAGACCAAAGATGAAGCAGTTATCGAAGAAGAAATTGATTATTCCTTAAACGATGTCGTGTTGCGTGGTTGGGTTACAACAATCGCTACTGAACGAAAATTACCAAGTGGAGATTTATTAGCGCAGTTTCGGATTGCGATAACCCGACCGGAAGGTGGCGTAGACACAATCGATTTAGAAGCTTGGAGCGCCAAAAATCGACGGAGCGCTCTTTCATTAAAAGATGGCGAATGGATTGAAGTTGAAGGCTCCATTCGACGAAGATTTTGGAAAGCGGGTGCTAATTTGGCAAGCCGATGGTGTGTAAATACCGCGGAAATAAGGCGCATTTAGGGCTTACATCAAAGTAGGCTTTCCTTATTATGGAGCCATTAGATTTAGAAGCCATAAAAGCTGAACTTGCCGAAATCGAAGCAAGTGGCGTAGAAACTCATTCAGAGCGATATGAGATCTTGCATGCCAAATTGGTCGCGGCTCTCAATAGCATCGAAGATATTTAATAAATGAAGAGCCGGCTAGATGCTGAACTAGTACGCCGAGGGCTAGCTAGATCACGCGAACAAGCAGGTGATCTAATCGAAAAACGAGCAGTTTTGGTCGCAGGAATTCCTGCAACGAAACCAGCAACTCAAGTCGATGCAGAGACTTCAATTACCTTAACCGGCGAACGCGATGATTTTGTTTCACGCGGTGGCCATAAATTATCGGGTGCGCTAGATGCATTTCCAGAGATTAAGGTTGAAGGCAAACGAGCGCTAGATGCTGGTGCCAGCACTGGTGGATTCACAGATGTTCTACTACGACGCGGAGTTGCAGAAGTTATTGCAGTGGACGTCGGATATGGTCAACTCGCATGGGAACTTAGAACAAATCCAAAAGTAAAAATTTTGGATCGAACTAATATTCGTCACTTAACGGGTGAAATGGTTGGCGCTCCTATCGATTTAGTTGTCGCTGATTTATCATTTATTTCATTGACCTTGGTTTTACCGGCGCTGGCTGCAGTTTCAAAACCAGATGCAGATTATTTGTTGATGGTAAAACCACAATTTGAAGTAGGCCGGGAACATTTAGGAGCAGGCGGAGTAGTGCGCGATCCTGCGCTTCGCCGTTCCGCAGTTTTAGAAGTTGCCGAATCAGCTTATGAGGTTGGTCTTGGAACTTTAGGAATTGTCGCTAGTTCACTGCCTGGGCCAGCTGGAAATGTTGAATATTTCCTTTGGTTGCGTCGTGGTGCGCCAGAGATAGATTTGGCTGCCCTAGAAAAAGCTATCGAGATTGGACCACAGTAATGCGAAAAATAATCACCGTGGTCAACACCTATCGCCAAGAAGCTAAAGATGCTGAAGCTAAATTAATTTCACTTTTAGATGGGTTTCAAAAAACTACCGACCCAAAAGAAGCAGAATTAATCGTGGTGCTTGGTGGCGACGGGACGATATTGCAGGCTGCCGAAATGGCTCGGGATGCTGGTCTGCCATTGCTAGGTGTCAATCTAGGTCGCGTTGGATTCCTGGCAGAAGTTAAGAAATTTTCAATCGAAGAGACTGCCAAAGCAATTCTCGATCAGAGTTATTCAATCGATCAGAGAATGACGTTGGAATACAAGGTTATGCGCAATGAAAGTGAAGTGGCATCAGGCTGGGCGCTAAATGAAATTACGATTGAACGAAATGGAACCACGATGGTTGAGTTATTTTTACAAATCGATCATCGACCAATTTCTAGTTGGTGGTGCGATGGTTTAATTGTGGCAACACCGACAGGATCCACGGCATATGCATTCTCAGCCGGCGGTCCAATTATCTGGCCAGAAGCGGAAGTATTGGTTGTGACACCAATTGCAGCACATGCGCTCTTTACTAAACCACTTGTAATTTCCCCAAAATCTGAAATCACAATTGACGTGGAATCAAGCGATGCACTTGTTTCTGCCGATTCGCTGCGAAAATTTCCACTAAAAGAACGTGATCGGATCGTAATCTCGAAATCCAACACTCCAATCAAATTGGCACACATTGAGAATGTAAACTTTAGTGATCGCCTAGTAGCAAAATTCAAACTTCCAATTGAAGGTTGGCGTGGTTAGCAAGCGACCATTATTAACCGATGTATCCATTAATGGGATCGGGGTAATTTCCGCTGCACATTTAGAACTGAAACCTGGTTTCACAGTGATTACTGGCGAAACTGGTGCTGGTAAAACCATGATTTTAACGGCGTTAAATCTAGTTTTAGGCGGCAAAGCTGATGCTGCTCTAGTTAGACATGGCTCAGAACGTGCCGTAGCAAGTGCCACATTTGAAATTCCAAACATTTATTCTGAATCGTTTGAAGAGCGGGGAGTAATTGTTCAAGACTCACAATTGGTAATTACTCGGACGGTAAATTCCGATGGGAAAAGCAAAGCTAATGCCGGCGGAATTGCAGTAGCTATCGGCGCGCTCAATGAAATTGCCGATGATTTAGTTATGATTCATGGACAAGCCGCAAGTCAAACTTTGACCAAACCCGCAAAACATCGTGAATTACTAGATGGATTTGGCGGATACCAAGGGGAAATCGAGAATTATCAGAACGCTTTTAGTGCGGTTACTGAACTTAAAAAGCGCATAAAGGCAATGAAGAGCGCTTCAAAAGAGCGCGAATCGAAATTAACCGACCTCGAATTTTTTAAAGCTGCAATTACAAAGTTGAATCCCCAGGCTGGCGAATTAACTGATGTGAACGATGAAATAAATAAGTTATCTTCGGTTGAGGAGCTTCGTATCGCGGTAAGTGGTGCCCTCAATTCAGTTGATGGCGAGGAACTTTCTGCTTTAGCGGCGCTAAATCAAGCTCGTAAATCACTCGAAAAAGCTGCTGAACTCGATAGCGCTCTAGCTAACAACTTTGATTCAATCGCCGATGCCTACTTTCAGGTTCAAGAGGCAGTTGGTTCACTATCAGGATATTTAGAGGATTTGGCCGCTGACCCGAGCCGTTTAGATTACTTACAACAGCGCAAGTCGGATCTAACTACATTCATTCGCAAATTCGGAGAAGGTGGAGATTTAGATATCGCATTAGCTGAATTAATCGAACGTCGAGCCAACTTGGAGAACGAAATTTCCGATTTAAGTGGTGGGGATAATCGAATTAAAGAGTTGGAAAATGACCTAGTCAAGATGGAGAAGAATTTACTTTCGGCTGCCGCAGACTTAACTAAGGCCCGCAAAAAAGCAGCGCTAAGTCTCGAAGATCGTGTTTCTAAAGAAATTCATAGTTTATCTATGCCGAATACCAACTTTAAGGTTCAAATTGATCAATTAGATAATTTGGACTCAAGTGGTGGCGATGATATTTCATTTCTACTTCAAACTCACGCGGATGGTCCGCTGGTTTCAATTGCCAAGGGAGCCAGCGGAGGCGAACTTTCCAGAATTGCTCTCGCCATCGAAGTTGTTATAGCGGAGTCAGAAAATATTGGAACTTACGTTTTTGATGAAGTCGACGCTGGAGTTGGCGGTAAAGCAGCAATTGAAGTAGGTCGACGCTTAAAGCAACTTTCTAAAAATGCACAGGTAATAGTTGTAACCCATTTACCGCAAGTTGCTGCTTGGGCTGATTCACATTTTGTTGTTGCCAAAGATGAAAGTGGTTCAGTTACACAGAGTCAAATAGATGAGGTTACTGATACATCAAGAGTGGAAGAATTAGCACGAATGTTGGCTGGACATGAAACTTCTGAAAACGCTTTAAAACACGCCGCAGAATTACTTGCAGATTCAAAGATTCAAGCTTTTTAGAGTATCTGTGATAGGTTAGTAGTCCATGAGCGGTTCTCATGTGACGAAACATTTGTTTGTAACTGGCGGAGTCGCCTCAAGTCTTGGAAAAGGTTTAACGGCCTCTAGTTTGGGCCGATTAATGGTCGCTCGCGGCTTAAAAGTGACAATGCAAAAGCTGGATCCATATCTAAATGTCGATCCAGGAACGATGAACCCATTTCAGCACGGGGAAGTTTTTGTGACCGACGATGGAGCTGAGACTGATTTAGATATTGGCCATTACGAGCGATTTTTGGATCGCAATCTTTCCGGTGAAGCAAATGTAACTACAGGTCAGGTTTATTCAAGAGTTATTGCCCGCGAACGTCGTGGTGAATATTTGGGCGAAACTGTTCAAGTAATTCCACATATAACTAATGAAATTAAAGCCCGAATGTTGGCTGACGATGGACCTGATGTGGATTTAGTGATAACTGAAATCGGTGGCACCGTAGGCGATATTGAATCCCAACCATTTTTGGAAGCTGCCCGACAAGTACGTCAGGCCATTGGCCGTGAAAATGTTTTCTATTTACATGTTTCTTTGGTTCCGTACATTGGACCCTCTGGAGAATTAAAAACGAAACCAACGCAGCATTCCGTTGCTGCCCTAAGGTCGATTGGTATTGCTCCGGATGCGGTTGTGCTGAGATCGGATCGACCAATTACCGAAGGGGTAAAGCGGAAGATTGCATTGATGTGCGACGTTGACTATGACGCTGTTGTGGCTGCGGTAGATGCGCCATCAATTTATGACATTCCAAAAGTTTTACATCAAGAGGGAATCGACGCTTATGTGGTTCGTCGTCTTGGGCTTAAAGCGCGAGATGTTGTTTGGGGTGAATGGGAAGATTTGCTCAATGTTGTTCACAATCCAAAGCATTTTATTAAGGTTGCGTTAGTTGGAAAATATATTGATTTGCCAGATGCTTATTTATCGGTAACAGAGGCGCTTCGTGCAGGTGGTTTTGCAAATGATGCAAAAATAGAAATTAAATGGATTGCAAGTGATGACTGCGCTACTCCGGATGGTGCAGCCAAATCATTAGGCGACGTGGATGCAATTTGTGTACCAGGTGGATTTGGTGTTCGCGGTATCGAAGGAAAAGTTGGAGCATTGAAATATGCTCGAGAAAATAAAATTCCAACCCTCGGGTTATGTCTTGGTTTGCAATGTATGGTTATTGAAGGTGCGCGAAATTTAGCTGGGATAAGTGATGCAAATAGTGCAGAATTTGAACCAAATACCAAGAATCCAGTTATCGCAACGATGGATGATCAAATAGTAAATGTTTCTGGAGCTGGAGATTTAGGTGGCACGATGCGTCTTGGCTTATATAAAGCAAAACTGACGCCGGGTTCGATCGTGGCTAGCGTTTACGGTAAAGAAGAGATTTCAGAGCGCCATCGCCATAGATATGAAGTAAACAATAAATTTCGCGATCAAATCGCCAAATCCGGCATGATTTTTTCCGGATTGAACACCGAACGTGATTTGGTTGAGTTTGTAGAGCTACCCCTAGAAAAACATCCATATTATGTAGGCACTCAAGCGCATCCCGAATTTATGTCTCGACCAACTAGACCGCACCCTTTGTTTGCTGGTCTAATAGCTGCGGCAATTAAACGAAAGGCCTAATCATGATTGTTGGCGTCCCTAAAGAGATCAAAACTTTAGAAGCACGGGTTGCAATCACCCCTGCTGGAGTTCGCGAATTTGTTAAAGCTGGCCACAAGGTTTTGATCGAAGTTGGAGCCGGAATTGGTTCAGCGATCTCAGACTCTGACTTTAGCGCTGAAGGTGCTGAATTAGTAAGTGCTGCCGATGTATGGTCGAAATCAGATTTAGTAATAAAAGTAAAAGAGCCGTTACCGCTCGAATATTCTTTGATGCGTAAAGGTCAAGTGCTTTTTACTTATTTGCATCTAGCAGCGTCAAAAGAATGTACTGATGCGCTCATTTCAAGTGGCGTCACTGCAATTGCTTACGAGACGGTTGAAGTAAATGGATCCCTGCCGCTACTTACTCCCATGTCGGAAGTGGCAGGAAGATTAGCAACTCAAGTTGGTGCCACGGCGCTCCAGAAAGCAAATGGTGGTCGAGGAGTTCTTTTGGGTGGCGTACCTGGCGTGACACCTGGGAAAGTTGTAGTGATTGGCGGTGGCGTAGCAGGAACAAATGCTGCTGTTATGGCCCTTGGTTTGGGAGCCGATGTAACAATTTTCGATCGGAATTTAACGAGATTGCAGCAAATCGATACAACTTATCGTGGTGCCATTAAAACACGAGCTGCAAACGATCATGCAATCGAAACGGAATGCATTTCAGCTGATTTAGTAATTGGTGCAGTGTTAATTCATGGGGCGAAAGCACCTAAATTAGTTAGCAATAAATTAGTTTCAAAGATGAAATCTGGTTCAGTATTAGTTGACATTGCAATTGATCAAGGCGGTTGCTTCGAAGATTCAAGGGTTACTACTCACGACAATCCAACTTTTAAAGTTCATGGTAGTTTGCTTTATTGCGTCGCGAATATGCCGGGCGCTGTTCCAGTCACCTCTACCTATGCCTTAACCAATGCCACATTGCCGTACGCGCTTGCCTTAGCAAATAAGGGATGGGAGCGCGCAATCGCTGACGATAAGAATTTCGCTAAAGGTTTAAATGTGCACGATGGAAAGGTTTATTACGAAGCTGTGGCAACGGCACACGGTTACCCAACCGCCAAATTATGAGTTTTTCTGCTGGATTCCTTGATTATCTAGCAATTGAAAAAGGAGCGGCGAAAAACACCGTAGCTGCTTACCGGCGTGACTTAAATCGATATGAACAGTGGCTAGAAAGTCGCAATGTCGATTTATCAAGAATAGATGAAAGTACTATCCGAGAATACGCCAGGTTTTTATCTGAATTAAATTTGAAACCATCATCGTTAGAGCGAAATTTTTCGGCAATCAGGTCACTTCATAAATATCTGAGTAAAGAGTTCTATCAATTTGATCCAACTGATGCTTTACCGGAAACCAAGCAAAGCAAAAGATTACCAAAGGCGTTAACAGTTTCCGAGATTCAAAGCATTATTGACGCAGCTAAAGAACCTAATAACCCTGTTTCGCTTAGGGATAGTTTAGTTTTAGAACTTTTGTATGGCACAGGTGCTCGCGTCAGCGAGATAGTTAACATTTCCATTTCTGATATCAATCAAATCAAAGTAAATGGAGAAGAAATAACAACCATTAAATTGCAGGGTAAGGGCGGGAAAGAGCGAATTGTTCCGATTGGAAAATTTGCCAAGAAAGCTTTGGATGATTACTTAGTACGAATTCGACCAATTTTAAATCGTTCTGGAAAAAGTACGGCTCTTTTACTCAATAACCGTGGTGGCAAATTATCAAGGCAATCGGCTTGGCAAGTAGTTAAATCCGCAACAAAATTGGCAAAAATACAATCGGAAGTTACACCCCATGTATTTCGCCATAGCTACGCTACACACTTACTTGACGGCGGCGCCGATATCCGCGTAGTGCAAGAACTTCTTGGGCATGCGTCTGTTACGACAACTCAAATTTACACACTAATTACAGTGGACAAATTACGTGAAAGTTATCGGTTAGCCCATCCGCGAGCGAATTAAATTCCACGCAATCTTCGAGCCAGAATACTGTTATCACCTTTAGCCTCTAAATCGGCAATTATTACGGCGATTGACTCTCGAACAATTCGTCCACGATCAACAGCTAAACCCAAATCACCTCGAAGTAGTAACCGGGCTTGATCTAAATCAAACAATTCATCTGGCGATAAATAGACTGTAATTTTTTCATCGTGACGTTCGCGACCACTTGGATTTTTTTCAGAAGAAGTAACACGGCGGCGTTGAGTCGTACGCACACCTTTTTTCTTTGGAGCCAAAGTTGGAGGGGCGACATTCACCGTCGGAGCAGGTGAGTCTTGAGTTGGTAGCACAACTTCTGGAACGGAAACTAGCGTTGCTGATTTAGGACGAAAAAGTTCATCCGCTCCTGGCAAACTGGCACGACGGCTCATTATTTGGCTCCTCCTCGGGCAATTAATTCGCGAGCTAACCTTCGGTATGAGTTAGCGGCATCTGAATTTGATGCGTACTGCGTAATTGGTTCACCTTTTACGCTAGTTTCAGAGAATCGAATAGTTTTACCGATAATTGTTTCAAATACATCATCAGGAAACTGCTCCAGCATTCGACCGAGAACTTCGCGATTGTGTACTGCTCGACGATCATACATAGTTGCGAGCACACCAATCAATTTCAAATCAGGATTCAAAGCTTGGCGTACCTTTTGAAGGTTGTTTCCAAGTTCAATAAATCCATTAAGTGAAAACCATTCGCACTGCAATGGGACTATTACCTCTTTTGCAGCAACGAGGGCGTTAATTGCTAACTGGCCCATTGTTGGTTGACAATCAATCAAGATTACATCATAAAAATTCTGTAACGGCGCAAGTACGCGTTTTAGGAAAAACTGCGAACCAATTTCGGCACCCAATACCGCTTCAATTGTGCCGAGTTCGCGGTTAGCCGGCAAAAAATCCAATCCTGGCAAACTGGATTTCAAAACAATTTCTTCAGGATTTGCATTTGCATCCATCATTGGGAAGAGAACGGTCTCTTCTTTTGGCAGATCATTTCCGCGAACTCCAAGACCTAAAGTCATGCCGCCTTGCGGATCGAAATCCACGAGTAGAACGCGACGACCCAATTCAACGAGTGCGGCGCCCAAATTGATTGTCGTTGTTGTCTTACCAACACCACCCTTTTGATTGAAAATTGCAATTATTTTGGCGTCGCCATGTGTCGTTAGCTCTTGCGGAGTAGGCAAGTTGTTTGCTGGGCGATCGGTTAAGGTCCCAGTCGTAACGACATCTTCAAATGTCGATTTAGCGTTCAAGCTATAAACCTCCGAATCGTTTCTTGCTTGAACCCTATATAGTCAACGATTCAATACTTCGTAAGGTAACTTTCGTGTCGTGGATTTGATAGAAGGAAATCAGATAGAGACCGATGGTGATGGCCATACTGGTGGCTTCGCCGTTCATTTAGAAAACTTCGAAGGTCCCTTCGATCTACTCCTGCAGTTAATCTCTAAACATAAGCTTGAGGTTACTGAGGTTGCTCTTTCGGCAGTTACCGATGAATTTATCGCCTATATCCGCCAACTCGAGCAGAGCGGAGAAGGTTGGCGACTAGATCAAGCAACGGAATTCTTAGTTGTAGCTGCAACTCTCTTAGATTTGAAGGCGGCCAAATTATTACCAAGCGGGGAAGTGGAGGATGAGGCAGATCTCGCCCTCCTTGAAGCCCGAGATCTACTCTTTGCGCGACTGCTCCAATATCGGGCCTTTAAAGAGATTGCGGCAACATTTTCAGAGCGAATCGCTGCCACAGAGAAGAGTTTTCCTAGAGTCGTTGCCCTTGATCCGGCCTTAGCGGCGCTCTTACCCGAAGTCTTGATCGGGGTTGGTCCAGAACGCTTCGCCGCTATAGCCGATCGAGTTATGGCGCCAAAGACGCCTCCGGTGGTTCCGGTGGAACATATTCATCGCCCGCTCATAAACGTTGCCGATGAAAGTCGTAAGGTGATCGAATTCCTGCGTAACCATAAGTCGATGAGTTTCCGAGCTCTGTGCGCCGATGCAGATGAACCCATGGTGGTTATTGCGAGATTTTTAGCCCTCCTTGATCTGTATCGGACCGGCTCACTCCGCTTCGAACAAGTAATTGCTCTCGGCGAACTTCAAATTAGCTGGATTGGCACCGAAAGTGGTGAGGTGGCTGTTTCTGATGAGTTTGACATAGCCATCGCTCCTTTAGAAGATAGCGATGAATTAAACAAAGAGGATCTAAATGACTAATTCCGAGATTCACCGTTCAATCGAGGCGATCTTAATGATTGTCGATGAACCGGTGACCGAGACGATTCTGGCCACAATCTTGGAACGACCGATTGAAGAGGTGCAGAGCGCACTTACCGATCTGGTTTCACAGTACGAAGATAGAGGATTCCAGCTTCGAGCAATCAATGGCGGTTGGCGCTTTTATAGCCATCCAGATGAGTCGGCCGTTGTTGAAAAATTTGTACTAGATGGCCAACAAGCTCGATTAACCCAAGCTGCGCTTGAGACTCTGGCTGTTATCGCCTATCGCCAACCAGTATCCCGAGCTCGAGTTTCAGCCATTCGCGGCGTAAATGTCGAAGCTGTTATGAAGACTTTGATAAATCGCGGCCTAATCGAAGAGGCGGGAATTGAAGGGGAGAGCGGCGCAACTCTCTACAAGACTACAAGCTATTTCCTTGAAAGATTAGGGCTCAATAGCCTCGATGACCTTCCTGCTTTGGCGCCGTATTTACCTGATTTGGCTGCCTTAGACGAAGTTTTAGATTCTCTAACTGATTAACTCCTCGCTCTGCTTTCAAGATAAACTCCCATTGAACGATGGGAATCATTCATGTTAATTCGTCTAAATAAATACATTGCCGAGGCCGGAGTAACCAGCCGTCGTGGCGCCGATGCTTTGATCGAATCTGGCCGCGTGAAGGTGGATGGCAAGTTGGTAAAAGAGCTCGGTTTTAAGGTTGATTCACTAAAGTCTGTAGTTGAAGTTGATGGTGAGACAATTTCACCAGAAAAAACCAAGACTTATCTTGCGCTGTATAAACCAAGAGGGGTTTTGTCGACGATGTTCGACCCAGAAGGGCGACCATCATTAGCTGAATTATTGGATTTTAGGAAAGAACGACTCTTTCATGTTGGTCGCCTAGATAAGGATTCGGAAGGTTTGATTCTCCTTACCAATGATGGTGAAGTTAGCTTCCGGGCTACCCATCCCTCATATGGTTTAGAGAAGGTCTACCTCGTTCAATATGAGGGGCGCCTGCCAGTTGATGCGAAGGATCGCCTTTTAAAAGGTGTCGAATTAGAAGATGGCATTGGCCGGGTAAGTGGATATCGAGAGCTGCCAAATAATTGGCTGGAATTGAAAATTCATGAAGGTCGATATCACATAATTCGACGGCTAATGGAGGCGATTGACCTAAAAGTTATCCGCTTAGTTCGAAGCGCCTTTGGCCCGATCCTTCTTGGGGATTTGAAGGAAGGGCGCTGGCGGGACCTAAATAGCGTTGAATTAGCTAATTTATATACCGCTTTAAAAATATAACCTTTTATCGTTTTATCAATAATTGTGAAATTGTCGAATAATGGTTTTATCGACATTATTTAG
>CAYFKK010000014.1:0-12191 GCA_964343655.1 uncultured Actinomycetes bacterium
GATCTTTTGGTGTGAAATCGAATTTGCGTGGCACGCCTACTTCTTCCAAAACCTTGAAATCTGCTTCGCCACCAATTGGCGCCGCTGGATCCAATAAATTGGAAAGTTGCAGCGCAACTTTATTTGTTTCAGCTTCAAGTTCGGCGCGCTTGGCATCTGCCTCTTTAACTTTACCGGCTAAATCTTTTGCGCTATTTAATAACGCTTGTTTTTCGTCGCCTTTTGCAGCACCAACTGATTTTGATAATTGATTTTGCTCAGCGCGAAGCGCTTCAAAAGCAACAATGGCATCCCGGCGTTTGGTATCTAATTCCAGTAATTGATCAACAATTTTTGGATCTTCACCGCGTTTTTTCTGTGAATCCCGAACGGCATCAGGGTTTTCACGCAAAAATTTAATGTCAATCAAATTGCTCGCCCTTCACGTACCGCCGCTAACCAATCGTTTGAATCTTTAAACGATTTATCAGATGCGCGATTTGGCATCGTTGGGGCAACTTTATCGGCCCGCGGATAAGAACCGAGGAAGCGAACATCTTCGCAAATTCGACGTAACCCCATTAACGCATCGGCGACGCGCGCTTCATTTATATGCCCTTCGGTATCAATAATGAAATGGTAATCACCAAGTTCCCGGCCAGTTGGGCGACTTTGAATAAAAGTTAAGTTCACACCACGTACCGAAAACTCCGTCAAAATTTCTAGGAGCGCACCGGCATGATCTGCACCGATAAATGCCGCTAACGTAGTTCGGTCGTGTCCAGTTGATTTTCCAACTGGGCCAGGTTTTCCAACTAAAACAAATCGGGTTACCGCGCCACCGTTGTCACCAATATTTTCAGTTAAAACAACTAAGTTGTAATTTTCGGCCGCATTCTTTGCTGCAATTGCCGCGTCATATAAACCTTTTGAAAGCTCTTCGGCTGCAGCTGCTGTTGAAGATGTAACAATAATTTCGGCATTTGGATAATTTTTTGCAATGAAACTTCGACATTGCGCCTCGGCATGCGGATGGGTCGCAATCTTTTTAATTTCGGCATTTTTGTCGCGTGCCAATAATGAAAACTCCACTGGCAACGTAACTTCATTAACAATTACTAAAGGATCACCAATAGCCAATTCATCCAAAGTTCGCGCTACAACTCCTTCGACTGAATTTTCGATAGGTACCAGCGCAAACTCTGCTTGACCAGATCGAACGGCATCTAAGGTTGCAGTCACGTTCGCATACGGGGTTGTTTGGTCGCTTGCGGTGGTGATGGTTTTAAGCGCTGCTTCGGTGAAAGTACCCGCCGGGCCTAAATAGGCATATTTGCTCACTAGGTAAGACTACTTAATAGTGCGCCATTAGGCTTAATCATTATGAGTCTGCGCTTTTCGGCATCCGCTCGAAGTGAAGTTGGATTAGTCCGACAAAAAAATGAAGATTCCGCAGTAGTTAATGGGGTATTCATTGCAGTCGCAGATGGAATGGGCGGCCATGTTGGCGGCGAAACCGCTTCAAAAATTGCAATTAATTCTGCCGTGCAATTATTGCCGCTATTAAATAATGATGAAATCGATCCAGAATCATTAGATGATTTTTTACTTAATTCAATTTTAGAAATTGATTCTGATATTAAAGATGCTATTTCAGATAATCCAGAATTATCTGGAATGGGCACCACATTCGTCGGATTAGCGCTATATCGAAATCGGGTTTCGGTGCTACACGTCGGTGATTCGAGGGCTTACCGATTACGCGGCAAATCGTTTGAATTATTAACTCGGGATCACACAGTGGTGCAAGATTTACTAGACCAAGGTGCGATTAACGAAAAAGAGATTGCAACTCATCCACAACGAGCCATGTTGACTCAAGCTTTAGTCGGCGATGGCAAAATCATTCCAGTTTTAATCGAACACGAAGTCAAAGCGGGCGATAAGTATCTGCTCTGTAGCGACGGTTTAAGCAATTTTGTAGCCAAATCCGATATCGAAGCTGCGCTAAATGGTGAAGATGCGGTAAATCAATTAATTGAGTTGGCTTATAAGAATGGCGCGCCAGATAACGTAACCGTAATTGTTGCGGAAGTAGGTTCTGGCGATACTGAAACTAAATTCTTTGGAGCCGCAAAATGAGTAAATTATTTGGCGGACGTTACGAACTTGGCGCGCTAATTGGTGCTGGCGGAATGGCAGATGTCTTTGCCGCGACTGATACTCGCCTATCGCGCGAAGTAGCTATCAAAGTTTTGCGTAGTGATTTATCGAAAGAAACTTCGTTTATAACTAGATTTAAAAAAGAGGCGTTAGCTGCGGCAGGTTTGAGCCATCCAGGGATTGTTGCGGTTTATGACTCTGGTGATGAACCAGCGCCATACATTGTCATGGAGTTAGTATCAGGTGAAACGCTGCGCGAAGTCATTAAACGCGAGGGTGCAATCGAACCCCGCCGGGCGCTAGAAATTACTTCTGGAATTTTGGCAGCTCTTAATTACTCTCATTCAAACGGCATCGTGCATCGCGATATCAAGCCGGCAAATATCATGATTACAAAATCCGGCGATGTAAAAGTTATGGATTTCGGAATTGCGCGCGCCTTAGATGACATGAGCGCCACTATGACTGCGACTTGGAATGTAATTGGTACGGCGCAATATTTATCGCCAGAACAAGCGATGGGTGAGACCGCCGATGCCCGCAGCGATTTGTATTCGGTGGGATGCGTGCTTTATGAAATGTTAACTGGAAAGGCGCCATTTACTGGCGATACACCAGTTTCGATTGCCTTCCAACATGTATCTGGTGAATATGCCCCAGCATCTAAAGTGAAACCAAATTTGCCAGAAGGCATTGATCATTTCTTGGCCGTTGTCATGAGCAAAAAAGCTGAAAATCGTTACCAAGATGCACAATCGATGTCCGCTGACTTAGCCCGATTGCGAAGTGGCCAAACCATTACGACCGAAATTGTTCGACCAAAAAAGAAGCGCAGGTGGCAGTGGGTCGCTGCGTTGCTAGCAATTTTCTTAACTTTTTCCGGCACTTACTTATTTACTTCACGCACCGTAGGTAGCGGTCTCGAAGTTCCAAATGTCATTGGGTTGACCGAGACTGATGCTCGTAAATTACTAAATGACTTTAACGTTGTGATTTCACGTTCACATAATCAAACAATTCCAATCGATCGAATTGCTTCGCAAAGTCCGTTAGCTTCGACAAAAGTTAAACCGGGTAGCTCTGTTGAAATTACAATTTCAGATGGGCCAGGAGACGCAATCGTTCCGATGGAATTAATAGGAAAATCGCTTGTTGATGCCCGCGCTGAAGTAGTTGCTGCAGGTTTATTAGTTACTGGAATCGAATCTGTTTCATCAGATCAAGAAGCCGGAACGGTTTTAGGAGTTAGGCCCGAAGGAGGTTCTACGCTCCCAGCTGGTAGTGGTGTAGTCCTCCAGGTAGCTAATGGCACGATTAAAGTTCCGAACTTGATAGGCCAAAATGCAATTCAGGCTCGGGCAACGTTAACGCAAGCTGGTTTTTTAATTAAAGAAATTTTTGATTTTGATAAAAATCAACCAGCTGATTCAGTTATCGCGCAAGCGCCGCCAGCCGATAGCGCCCAAACAATTGGTTCGCAAGTAACAATTACGATTAACCGACAGTAGCCGATAAATTCTTGGCGCGATTTATTGCGTTTTTATCACCACATTGAGCTAACCAGTTTGCCAACATTAAATGGCCGTGTTCAGTTAGTACTGATTCTGGATGAAATTGCACGCCCTCTATTGGCAAGGCTTTATGTCGAATGCCCATCACAATTCCTGATTCGGTTTCGCCAGTAATTTCTAATTCGTCACTTACTGAATTTCGCTCAACTGCAAGTGAGTGATAGCGCGTTGCGGTAAATGGCGAAGGTAAATTGGTAAAGACTCCCTTTCCATTGTGTTTAACTTGCGAAGTTTTACCGTGAAGAAGTTCTGGTGCCCGATCAACTACACCACCAAAAGTTGCAGCAATAGCTTGATGTCCTAAACAGACACCAAATAACGGAATTTTTTTCTCGGCGCAAAATTTAATCATCGCCATCGAGATTCCGGCATTTTCCGGTGTGCCTGGTCCTGGTGAAATTAATACGCCATCAAAATCAGCTGCACGCTCTGGCGTGATTTCGTCATTTCGCACCACAGTGCATTCAGCGCCCAATTGACCGAGATATTGCACAAGATTAAATACGAATGAGTCGTAGTTATCTATGACCAGAATTTTCACAGGGCCATTCTGGCAGGTATCCTTACCGCCATGCCGAAGTCGAAATTACGGAAAAAAGTTACTGAGAAGCGCGCTTATAAAGCAGAACATCAACCGGAAGAGTTAGCGCCGAAAAAACTCGAAAGCCCGAAATGGTTAGCTCCGTTGATGGTGGCCGGATTCGTGATTGGTTTACTTTGGATTGTGGTTTTCTACATTTCTCAAACTGCGTATCCAATTCCAGGTATTGGAACTTGGAATATGTTGATTGGTTTTGGATTTATTGGTGTTGGCTTCGTTTTAGCCACGCGTTGGCGTTAAGAAAAACTTAGTCACCAAAGCTCCAGCAATAAGGCCGCCGACATGTGCGCGCCAATCGATTCCTGGAAAAATAAAACCGATTGCTAAGTTAATTCCAATCACGGTGTACATCGGTCGATTATCGATGCCGTAGCGATTGCTTAACATAGCTAGCCCGCCAAATAATCCAAAGATTGCGCCAGAAACTCCAACTGCATTGACATTACTTGGATTTAAAAACATAGATGCCAATGAGCCGCCCACTAAGGAAGTTATAAATAAAATTAAAAATTTGTTCCGGCCCAACATATCTTCGAGTGGATTTCCTAAAACCATTAGGGCATAAAGATTAAAACCTAGATGGAAAAGTCCGGCGTGAACCAGGGCTACGGTGAAAATTCGCCACCACTCGCCCTGATTCAACACCAAATATTTATTCAAAAATAAGTAATTACTTATTGGATAGAACATATCCACCAAATAAAACCCGGCAATCAGGGTTAGTAAAAACTTTGTTGTTGGACGCATTAAGCGATAGTTACGCTGTTGATCTTTACCGGTGTAGTTGGTCGATCGCCCGCATCAGTTTTAGTTGATGCAATCTTGTCTACGACTTCGCGGCTAGCTGCATCTGTTACTTCACCAAAGATTGAATGTTTACGATTTAACCATTCAGTTGGCACGACGGTAATAAAAAATTGCGAGCCGTTTGTGCCTGGACCGGAATTAGCCATAGCCAATAAATATGGACGATCAAATTGCAACTCTGGATGGAATTCATCGGCAAATCGATAACCCGGTCCGCCCGTTCCGCGACCTAGTGGATCGCCACCTTGAATCATGAAGCCATCAATCACGCGATGGAAAATAGTTCCGTCATACAACTTTGCAGTTGTGGTTTCGCCATTTCTTGGATCGGTCCATTCGCGAGCGCCGGTAGCTAACTCCACAAAATTTGCCACGGTTTTTGGCGCATGATTTGGAAATAGTTCTATTTTGATATCACCTAGTGTGGTGTGAAGAGTTGCAGTTGTCATGGCGCAATTATCTCTGGCTAAAGAGTTTCGGCCAAATCTTCTGCGGAATCAACCGCGCGATCTTCATTGTGGTCGCCATTGATCGCGGAAACACAATCTCGGCTTTTCCATTTTTTATTCCATCGGCAATATATTTCGCTGCTTCATCTGCTTCGATGAGAAATGGCATTCGGAATTTATTTGTAGCAGTCATTGGCGTCTTCACAAAACCTGGTGAAATGGCTTGAACTTTAATATTGGTGTTTTTTAAATCAACTCGCATGCACTCTAAGAAATTTAATTGGGCAGCTTTACTTGGACTGTATCCAATGGAGCTAGGCAAACCGCGGTATCCCGCAACTGATGAAGTGCCAATAAATGTCCCTTTATTTGCCGCCAGCATCTTTGGTAAAACTACCGAAGCACAGCGCGCTAGCCCTAAATTATTTACATCATCGTGTTCTTTATAAACTTCAAAATCAAATTTTTGAATCGACATCTGTTTCCAATAACCTGAAACGAAAATTACAGTATCGAATTCTTGATTCTTCTTTAAATACGCTGCTGCCGCTTTTTTAAAAGAAGCTTCGCTAGATACATCAACTGGAATTACATCCATGGTTTTGCCAGCGACTTCTTTAAGCGCCTTTTCATTTCGCGCCGAGATTGTTACTTGGTGTCCTCGTTTTTCAAGCTCTTTTGCCAGCGCTGCGCCAATTCCGGAAGATGCACCGATAATCCAAGTTTTCATAATTTTTCAAAACCTAACTGCCAGACATCTAAATGGCGGGCGCGGAATCCAGCTTCGGAGTAAGCCAGGTAGTACTGCCACATTCTTTCAAATTCTGTATCAAAACCTAAGTTATGTACTTGATCAATATTTTTCATAAAGCGTTCTCGCCAAAGTTTAAGCGTGTGTGCATAGTCCAAGCCAAGCGATCTGCGATCAATCAATTTTAAAGTCGGTTTTGTGTACTGATCAATAACTTCAAGTGACGGAATGATGCCGCCCGGAAAGATGTATTTATGAATCCAGGTGTAGGCATGTTTCGAAGCCAACAATCGATCGTGTGGCATCGTGATTGCTTGTAAGCCAAATTTTCCGCCTTTTTTAAGGTGCTTGCTCACAGCTTCAAAATAAGTTGGCCAATATTTTTCACCGACAGCTTCGATCATTTCCACGCTGACAATTGCATCGTATTCGCCTTGCAAATCGCGATAATCGCGAAGTTCAATCGTTACTAATTCTTGTAAACCAGCAGAATTCACCCGTTGTTGCGCCAATTCCATCTGCTCTTTCGACAAGGTAATGGTGTGCACTTGTGCGCCGCGTTGCGCGGCTTGGATTGAAAGTTGGCCCCAACCGGTCCCGATTTCTAAAACTTTCATGCCCGGTTTAACGCCGGCAAAATCTAATATGCCATCCACTTTGCGTCGCTGTGCTTGCGCTAAACCATCAAATCCAGGGCGCTCACCGGCAAAGTTGGCTGCGGAATAAGTCAAGGTTTCGTCTAAAAACAATTTAAATAAATCGTTAGATAAATCGTAATGACGAGAAATATTTGATTTCGCGCCATTTAAATTATTCTCTTCGTGCTTTGGTTGGAATTGCTCAACTAATTTTCTAAATTTACGCATCCAAGCTGGAACAATATTCAATAATTTTTCCGCAAATGGCGTTAGTACGTCAGCTAAATCATCGCCAGGTTTTGGTCGCCAGTCACCTGCCATAAATGATTCACCCAAACCAATTTTTTGATCAGCTCCGATTCGATAAAAGAAATCTTCATTTAAAATTTCAAGTGTCGGAACGGTTTCGCGTTTTTCTGAAACCACTTCACCGCTTGGCAAAATTATTCGAACCGGGACTGATGGCGCGATTCGGCGCAGCAGTGACTTAACCACTTTCGCTTGAATCAGATACTTCTTCATCGCATCCCTACCTGTTTTGGGTGTTCCGGTCGTTTAATTACTGGTAACCGCCGTAGCCATAACCAAATTCCATGCGCTTTTATTCGCGCCATAGCCTGGTGCGTAGCAAGCGGAGTTCGCAACCGCGCCCAGAGATTTGGCGCCATTAAATCACCTTGGAAGCTGGCGGTAAAAACGAGTTCGCCACCTTGATGAAGATTTACCGCTACCGCCACTTTGTGATCATCTAATTTGGCAGTTATTTTGTAATTACCTTCGATGGTAAAAAATGGTGAAACATAAAACTCTTTAGCCATTTCGGCTTGGCTATTTTCGTTGACTTTTACGAGGTGAGCGTGGCGATCGCCATAAGTGTTGTGAATTTCTAAAATTACCCACTTCAATTTGTTGTCATTGGCGTATATCCAAAAAACACTTAATGGATTAAATACATAACCAAAATGGCGCGTTGCAGCCAACATTTTTATTCTGTCGCTTGGATCTAAGTTTTCACCGCGTGATTGGGCAAAAACTGAAATTGCTTCGCGGAAAGTTTGAGCCTCGCCACCAAAATGATCTTTAGTTAATAACCCTTTGACCTGTTCATGATCTGGGTCGATTAACCATAAATATGTTTTAAATTTCAAACCGTGAATAAAGGGTTTTCTCCGTTTATGTAACACCACGCCACGTGCCATCATCACCATGTCGCACCAAATTTCTTAGCCGCATCAATTCCAGATTTCGCGCCATCTTCATGAAATCCCCAACCCAAATGTGCGCCGGCAAAGGCCAATCTCTCGCCACCTGAACTTCGAAGTCGTTTTGCAGCAGCCACCGCTGCTTTTGTGAAAATCGGATGGGTGTAAGTCATTTCAGCAATTACTTTTTTTTGATTTGCATTTAATGTTACGAAGTATTGATCTGGTCCATCTAAACGCATTAATTTATTCATCCAATAACTGACAACAACCGAAGATTTATTATCAGTACAGGAGTTCATTAAGTAATTCCATGAAGCTTTGGCGCCGTTAGCTTTAGGCATTACCGATTCATCAGAATGCAATTGAGTCCTATTCGTTGAATAGTTAATTGCGGATAAATCAGCCCGTTCATCTGATGTTGCATCCTTCAAGATTCTTAACGCTTCATCTGCGTGGGTAGCAATAATTGCATAATCAAACTTTTCCCCGTTTATTTCAACAAAGTCACTTTGTCTTACGATTGAAGTCACTTTTTCCTGGCGTTTGTTTGGAATCTGTTTCAAAATTTCATTCACATACATTTGTGATCCGCCAATTATAGTTCGCCAAGTTGGTGAATTTTTGACACTTAGTAATCCGTGATGATTTAGAAATTCGAATAAATGAAGCGCTGGATATTCCAACGAATCTGAATCCCCGGAAGACCAAACACATGAAACGAGTGGAATCGCAAAATGATTTATAAAGTAGGAATCAAATTTTTCATTTTGTAAAAATTCGCCCCAAGTCAAATTCGAATTTCCTTCAGCTAATAATTTATGAGCTGCTTTATGAAATCTTGGTACATTAATTAATAGTTTAAGAAATTTTGGATTAATTAGTTTCCATGGCTGAGCAGCTATTCCAGGCAAGCCACGTCCGCCGGCATATTGCAAACCACAACCTTTGCAATTGATGCTCATACTCATTTCGGTTTTTTGGGTTTTGATTCCGAGTTCGCCAAAAATTCGAATCAAATTTGGATAAGTACGGTCATTGTGAACAATAAAACCGGAATCGATATTTCTGGATTTATTGTCGCTTCCGACGATTGTATGAGTGTGTGAATGACCACCAAATCTATTTTCGGATTCGAATAACGTTACTTCGTGCGTATCGCGCAGCAAATAGGCAGCGGTTAAACCCGAAACGCCTGAGCCGATGATGGCAATAGTCGGACGCACGTTCACACCTTCCTTATGTATCATTTAAGCGTATGGGAGATATTGTTTTAAAGCGAACTTTGATTTCAAAGAAATCGGTCAATGATTTGTTTCGCTATTTTTCAGACTTTACGACCACAAATGAATGGGATCCGAATACCGTTAAAACCACGAAAATATCAGGTGATGGCGGGATTGGTACTAAGTATTCAAATACCTCCGCATTCAATGGGAAAGAATCCTCTCTGATTTATGAAGTGACCGAATTGATCCCAAATCAAATGATTCGCTTGCGCGGTGAAAATAAGTCACTAGTGGCTGTAGACACGATGTCGCTTCGTGAAGTTTCCGGCGGTGTCGAGTTCACCTATGAAGCCAGGTTTAGATTTAAGGGAATAGCCAAGGTCGCGGCGCCGTTTCTAAAGAAGGCATTTGAAAAACTGGGCGACGACGCCGAGAAAGGTTTGGCAAAGGTTCTCTGATGGAATACGTATCGGGTTCATGCAATATTGGCCAGCAAGAAATTAAACGCCGCTATCAGACAGCTATTTTTGGCGCCGCACTTTATTTAATTTTTGCAATTGTTGGTTGGAGTAACTTCATTTTTATCCCAGCGTTAATTGCTTCGGTTGGATTTATTCAAGCCCGTAAAAAATTCTGTGTCGCTTTCGGATTAATGGGTGTATTTAATTTCGGTGCAACAGGGATTACTCAAAAAGTTTCGGGGAAGAAAGATTTATCTGAAGATCGTAAATATGCAGTTTCAGTTTTGACTCAATCAATTATTTTGGCTACGGCTATTTCTTTGCCGTGGTTCTTTTTCTAAAATCATTTAGGAGAAATGATGGCTGCTACACAATTACTAGAGATAAGTACTGAAAAACAAAATAGCTTAAAACGCTATAACTTGATTGCGGGAATTTTCCACGCAGTTCAAGCAATTGCCATTCTGGTCCTGGCGAATGGATTTAAATTGCCGGTTCATATTAATTATTTAGCTGGCCCGCCAGTGCCTGGTACCGAATTCGAACAGATTGAACTCTTTTCACTGCCGGTTGGCATTGCGGTCGCAGCCTTCTCGATCATGAGCGCCTTGGCTCATTTTTATGTGGGCGGTCCAGGATTTAAAAAATACATCGATGGTTTAAGGCGGAAACAAAACTTCTATCGCTGGATTGAATACTCATTCTCTTCAACTTTAATGATTGTTTTGATCTCGATGCTAAACGCGGTTTGGGATGTTGTCGCATTAATCGCGATTATTGGCGTAAATGTTTCGATGATTTTATTCGGTTGGTTACAAGAGAAATACGAAGAACCAGGCAAGGGCTCATTATTGCCATTCTGGTTTGGTTGCATCGCTGGAATTACACCGTGGATTGCAATGTTCTGGTTGTTGATCTCACCAGGTAGTTCGCAAAATCCACCAGGGTTCGTTTACGGAATCGTGATTTCATTATTTGCGCTATTTAATTCCTTTGCTCTTGTGCAATGGTTGCAATACAAAGAAGTTGGCAAGTGGAAAGATTATTTGGCAGGCGAAAAGACTTATATAACTCTCTCTTTCGTTGCTAAATCTCTTCTTGCTTGGCAAATCTTTGGCGGAACGTTGATGTCTTAATGGCAGATTTGTTTTCGGCAGCGCTAAAGAAGTTTCCTAAGGAACAACAATTAGCGTTGCTCAAAACAATTAAATTTGCTGAAGAGTTGGCACCCCATGCGGTTCGAACAATCGCCTGGGGTATGCCAACTTTAAAAATTGGCGAAGATAACCTCTGCCACGTGATGGGCTTTAAAAATCACAATAGTTTATTTCCGTCATCGGGCTCGATTGCATCTCAGTTCAAGAAAGATTTGGCCAAGTATCAAGTGTCCAAGGGCACGATTCAGTTTGAATTAGCTAAGCCATTTCCTAAACCTCTTTTAAAGAAATTGTTGCTTGCCCGCATCTCCCAAATTAACGAAAGTTATCCGAAAAAAAATGGCGCATTTGTTGAGTATTACAAAAATGGTGGTGTGAAGGCGAAGGGTAAATTTAAAGGTAAGGTGATGCATGGTAAATGGGATTTCTTTCGCCAAGATGGATCAATTATGCGCTCTGGTTCATTTACTGCCGGAAAACAATCTGGAACTTGGATTACTTACGACGCAAAAGGGAAAGTAGTAAAGAAAACTTCTTTTTAACTAACTTTCAATTTTTGGAGCGTTTGCTTCTAAAATTCCCGATTTAAATTGCTTCTCAAGACCGGAAGTCACCACAAAAGTATCCTCGTATACGTCAAAGTCATATGCCTTACCCCAGCGCATTTTTATTATGTGAACTCCAGGGTTCACATATGGTTCACCATTTTCTAAATTGCATGTGGCAACCCATCGAGCTATAACCGTTGTCTTCCAAGGGCCTCCATGAACCAGAACATCTTTTATTTCAAATTTGAGATGGGGAAATACCGTACCCACTCTTTTGAACCAACGTGCTAAAGCATCTTTATCATGTCGGATACCGCCAAGCGCATTTGGCCCAGCAAATCGGTGAGTCAAATTTTCGGAAGAGACCGCTTTCAACACTTCTTCATAATTGTGATCTTGAACTGCCCTAAAAGATTTGCGGGTGAGCTTCTCGACTATTGAACTATAGATAATCATCTTGCCTTCACTCACCTTTTTCTTAAACCTTACGCCATTACATTACGCCAATTGATTTCTCATCTTGTGTAATAATTTCTTAAATAAATAAAAATCCTCGCTATTTATGTGAGGATTTTTTTACGTGGAGACTAGGGGAATCGAACCCCTAACCCCCTGCTTGCAAAGCAGGTGCTCTA
>CAYFKK010000015.1:0-9428 GCA_964343655.1 uncultured Actinomycetes bacterium
TAATGAATGAGATTCGCTTATCACCAAGTCGGATGGCCGATTTTGAAAATTGCCCACAACTCTACAAATTTCGGGCAATAGATCAACTTCCCGAAGAAATTAGCCTCGATGCCGAGCGGGGAACCTTGATTCATTCAATCTTAGAATCGCTCCATGGCGCTGCTCGACAATTACGAAATCTAGAACATGCCAAATCGATAGTTCCTGAAATCTGGCTCGAGCAAAAAAACGCAAAACCAGAATTAGCGAAATTAGTAACAGATGAAAAGGAATGGTTTGATCGAGTCTACGCACTATTAGAGAACTATTTCGGCTTAGAAAATCCGATGAGCTTTGATGCTAGTCATCTCGAAATCCACCTTGAACATCAAGTAGATGAAAGTATCTTGTTCCATGGATACGTGGATCGACTAGATATTGCACCGACTGGTGAAGTGCGAATCGTTGATTACAAAACTGGAAAGGCTCCAAAACCAGGATGGCAAGAGAAGGCGCTATTCCAATTAAGATTTTATGGTCTAATGTGGTGGCGAAGTAAGGGTGAAGTGCCGAAATTACTTCAGTTGATTTATCTAGGCGATCGCCAAATTTTGAAAGAACAACCTACAGAATCTAGTTTAACTGCCACCGAAAAAAGAGCGATTCAGATTGGCACTGCAATTAAAAATTCACTCAAAGATGACCTTTGGCCAACAAAACCTTCGAAATTATGCGGTTGGTGTTCATTCAAAGTAATTTGCCCTGCCTTCACCAATCAAGGTACCAGTTCTTAATAATTTCTAAATTAACTTCGGTTAAAGAATGAACAACTCGAATTCTTTCACTCTCTTCAATTCCTGGATAAGTTGGTACTGCACAAACTTTTGCGCCGCTCGCCGCGGCGGCACGAACTCCGGGACCTGAATCTTCAAATATCAAAACATTTTTAGGTTCTGCGCCTAGTAATTTGGCGGCTTTCAAGTATCCCTCCGGATCGGGTTTGGGTTTTGAGACATCGTCGAATGTAATAGTCACATCGAAATGAATATCTGGCAAAGTTTCAAGCACTAAATCGCAGATTCGACGGTAATTTGAAGTGACTAGGCCGAATGGAATTTTTGCCTTTTGAACCTGCGACAAAAGTTCTTCAGCGCCAGGCATCAATGGAATTTCACCGATAAAAGATGAAACTAAAGATTCTAGTAATTCGTTAAGAAACCAATCCGGTGAATTAATCTGATTGCATTTATTCCAAATGTATTTTGCAAGATTATCAAAGGAATATCCTATGGTATTTTTATGGTCTGATTCACTCCATTGATATCCAAATTGAGATGTAACTTTTGTAGTTGTCTGTTCCCACAAAGGCTCAGTATTTGTTAGTAAACCATCCATATCAAAGAGAATCGCATCAAAAAACTCCTTAGTTGGCATTGAAATACTTAGCCTCAGGATGATGAACAATAATTGCGCTTGTTGATTGCTCTGGGTGTAATTGAAATTCTTCTGACAAACTTACGCCAATTCGTTCCGGCTCTAGCAATTCACATAATTCAACTTGTAGTTCCAGATCTGGACAAGCTGGGTAGCCAAATGAATATCTTGAACCTCGATAACCCTGATCAAAAATCTCAGTCAAATCCTTGGAATCATTTTTATCGATTTTCAATTCTTGCCGGATCCGCGCGTGCCAATATTCGGCCAAACTCTCAGTCAGCTGAACTGATAAACCATGTAATTCAAGGTATTCGCGATAATTATTTTCTGCAAATAGTTTTGCCGTAGCTTCACTAACTGATTGGCCCATCGTCACGATATGAAAAGCGACTAGATCTACTTTTCCAGAATCCTTGGCTGCAAAGAAATCGGCAATGCAAAGCCTTCGATCGCGGCTCTGTCTTGGAAAGCTAAAACGAACCCGATCTTCACCTTTTTTCGGACCATCGTGATGCAGAACAACTAAATCATTTCCATCCGAAACGGCTGGAAAATATCCATATACAACAGCGGCATTTAACCAACCTTTTGATTGTGCCTCATTAAGAAGCGCTCTTAATTGTTGGCGTCCAGTTTCAGGATCGTTTTTTAATCCCCACTGCCCCACGAAAAGGGCACGTTCGTCGAGCATGCCTACGTAATCTGCAAGTGGAATGCCTTTTATAACTTTGCTGCCATAAAATGGCGCTTCTGGTATTTCAATATTTTTTGAAACATCACTTGGACGAGTATCTATCGGTAGATTCAAATTCTTCTTTACTTTAACTCGTCGTTCACGTAACGGTGGCAATGCTGCCCCTGGTTCGCCCCGTTTAACTGCCATGATTGCATCCACCAGATTTAAACCTTCAAAAGCATCTCTGGCATATCTAACTTCGCCATCAAATTGAGAGGCCAGATCTTGTTCGACATAAGCGCGAGTAAGTGCGGCACCTCCCAATAAAATTGGCCATTTTTTTGATAATCCGCGCGCTGACAATTCCTCCAAATTTTCTTTCATAATCATCGTTGATTTCACTAAAAGTCCAGACATTCCGATTGCGTCAACATTAGCTTCGTTCGCTGCATCAATGATCTGATTTATACTTTGTTTTATTCCGATATTTACTACTCTATAGCCATTATTGCTCAGAATAATATCTACCAAATTCTTGCCGATATCGTGAACATCACCCTTAACAGTCGCCAGTAGAACGGTTCCGCGACCACTGTCGTCGGTCTTATCCATGTGTGGTTCTAGATACGAAACTGCCAATTTCATAACTTCCGCGCTTTGAAGGACGAAAGGTAACTGCATTTTTCCAGAACCAAAAAGTTCACCAACTTCCTTCATTCCAGAAAGCAAAAATTCATTAATAATGTCGAGTGGTTTAATCCCATTTTTCAAAGCGGTATCGAGATCATCAGTTAAACCAACTTTCTCGCCGTCAATGATTCTTTGACTCAATCGTTTCTCTAACGGCAGTTTGGCAAGTTCTTCGGCTCGCGAAATTTTGCTGTTGGCTAACTCAACACCTTCGAACAATGACAAAAATTCTTGTAATGGATCATAGACGCAGATATCACCTTCAAAACGCCTCCGGTCATAAATGAGATCAAGCGCAATCTCCAATTGTTTCGCATCAATCCGATGTATTGGCATGATTTTAGAGGGATGAACTATTGCGGAATCCAAACCAGCTGATCGACATTCGTTTAGAAAAACTGAATTCAATACGATTCGGGCCGCTGGATTCAGTCCAAATGAGACATTTGAAATTCCCAACGTTGTTTGAACCTCAGGATATTCATCCTTTAACTGTTTGATTGCCGCAATTGTTTCCGCGCCATCTTTACGAGTTTCTTCCTGACCAGTTGCAATCGGAAATGTCAAACAATCAATCACAATGTCGAATATTGCAATATTCCAATTAGTTACTAAATCATTAATCAATCTACGAGCAACTCTCAATTTCCATTCACGAGTGCGAGCCTGACCCTCTTCATCGATGGTTAGACCGACAACCGCAGCTCCATGTTCCTTCACCAACGGCATGATTTTTGCAAAACGAGAATCAGGACCATCACCATCTTCGTAATTAACTGAGTTGATTAAGCATCTGCCACCGAGATGTTCCAGCCCCGCTTTGATAACTTGCGGTTCCGTTGAGTCAAGCATGATTGGGAGAGTTGAAACAGTTGCTAACCGACTTGCTATCTCAGCCATATCCGATACGCCATCTCGACCTACATAATCAACTGACAGGTCTAACATGTGTGCGCCCTCACGGATTTGGTCCTTGGCAATTTCGATGCAGGCATTCCAATCTTCAGAAATCAGCGCATCTCGAAAAGCTTTTGAACCGTTTGCATTAGTACGTTCGCCAATCGCCAAATAGGTTGCATCCTGCTTAAATGGCACAAATTGATATAGCGATGATGCTCCGGGTATTTCGCGGACATCTCGCTGCGTTGGCGATAGAGCAGAAACAGATTTAACCACCTCACGAAGATGCTCAGGTGTCGTGCCGCAGCAGCCACCGACCAGATTGACCTTGTAATCCTTAACAAAGTTGGCAAGAGCTGCAGCTAATTCCTTCGGCGAAAGTGGATAGATCGCACCATTTGAACCCAAGATTGGCAATCCAGCATTTGGCATCACCGATATGCCGATTTGGCTATTTTGAGAAAGGTATCGCAGATGTTCCGACATTTCACTCGGACCGGTAGCGCAATTCAATCCAATTAAATCAATACCAAGAGGTTCTAGCGCATTTAATGCAGCTCCAATTTCAGTGCCTAGAAGCATTGTGCCAGTTGTTTCAACAGTTACTTGCGCGATCAATAAAATATCGCGATTACCAATTGCAGCTCGAGCCCCATTTATTGCCGCTTTTGTCTGTAGCAAATCCTGTGAAGTTTCAATCAATAACGCATCGCTACCACCGTCAATTAATCCTCGCGAACATTCTTCGTAGGCAACACGCAGGTTCTCATAATCAGTATGGCCTAAAGTTGGCAGTTTGGTACCAGGACCGATCGAACCTAAAACATATCTGGGCTTATCGGTATATGCGTTGGCTACATTTCGGGCTATTTCTGCTCCAGCCCTAGCAAGTTCGTAAATTCGATCTTCGATTCCATATTCAGCGAAATTGGCAAAATTACAACCAAAGGTATTGGTTTCAATAGCGTCAACACCAACATCTAAATACTGTCGGTGCACATTTGTAACCAAATCCGGCCTAGAAACATTGAATATTTCGTTACAGCCGTCTAACCCTTGGAAATCATCTAATGTGGGATTTTGGGCCTGCAACATCGTTCCCATGGCGCCATCAGCGATAATCACACGACTAGATAGCGCTTGTCGTAGCGTCAAAGTCGTCATTAGGAGAAGGTTACCTTAGGGTGATTCTATGCAGATTCACGAAATTCCGTTGTTAAGAGACCCGGTCGCATTTTTTGCATTTACCGGTTGGAATGATGCTGGTGAAGCTGCATCTGGAACGCTAAGTCATTTATTGAGAGCTTGGTCTGATTCGTCAACTCTGATCGCTGAAATAGACCCGGAAGAATTTTATGATTTTCAAGTAAATCGTCCTCACGTTTATGTCGATGCTTCGAAAATTAGAAGGGTGACGTGGCCAACTACTCAAATTTGGGGATTAGTTACACCGACTCTGCCCTTTGATTTAGTAGTTATTACCGGAGCCGAACCATCGATGCATTGGAAACAATTTTCTTCGGAAATAATTGATCTGTTGGATGATTTGGAAGTTGATCTATCAATCATGCTCGGATCATTATTGGCCGATACACCTCATTCAAGACCAATTCCAGTTACTGGTTCTGGAACCCATCCAGAAATATCTAAAAAACTTGGAGTCGAAGTAAGTCGATACGAAGGTCCAACTGGAATTTTAGGCGTTTTGCAAGATGCCATCATTCGTCGTGATATTGACGCGATCTCAATGTGGGCAGCGATTCCGCATTATGCATCTGCTACGCCGTCACCAAAAGCCTCTTTAGCGTTGTTGAATGCAATTGAAGATTTTCTAGATATCTCGCTACCTCAAGGGGATTTACCAGAAGCTGCTTCCGCTTGGGAAATAGCCGTAAATGATTTAGCAAATGAAGATTCCGAAATTTCTGCTTATGTAAAGCAATTAGAAGAGAGCAAGGATGCAGCCGAAATCCCAGCTGCTACACCAGAATCTATTGCTAAAGAATTCGAGCGCTACTTAAGGCATCAAGACGGCAATTAGAGAGCTATCCCAAGTAAGGCATCAATTGCTCGACTTAACTCTCCTGGATTGCCGCCAGTTCCTTCGGCGCTACACCAGTTGTCAATCGCTTTAATCGCTGAAACTGAATCTAGATTTTCTGAAAGCGAAATTATTATTGCTTCGATAACTAAGTCAGTATCTGGGGTTTCGGTTCGTGAAAGTCCTAGACGCCATAACTCTAATTTTTTTGTAGCTTCTTCAAATCTATCGTAAGACCACATAGTGTCATCGTAAAATTTGCGATTCAAAAGTGCGAGTCGAATGGCCATCGGATCAACGCCATCGATAATCAATTTGGAGACAAAAAGTAAATTCCCTTTTGATTTACTCATTTTCTCCCCTTCCAACCCAATCAATCCGGTATGAACATAGGCAAAAGCAAGTTCCTTACCCGTTAAAACTGACACTTGGGCGGCAGACATTTCGTGATGTGGGAATATCAAATCTCGGCCGCCACCTTGTATATCTAATATTTCAGCACCTTCGGGTTTTGAATATTTCAAAGCAATTGCGGCGCATTCGATATGCCATCCTGGTCGACCGTTACCAAACGGCGCTGGCCATTCAGGTTCGTTAGGTCTATTGGCCAACCAAAGAAGTGGATCTAATCTATTTTGCTTGCCTAATCTATTTGGGTCTCCCCCACGCTCAGCAAATATTTTTAAAGCTTCCGCCTGATCAAGATGTGATCTGTTTCCGAAAGTACTATCCATTTTAATGTTGAAATAGAGGTCAGATTCAACGGGATAAACCGAATTCTTTCGCTCTAAATTTTCAATCGCCCTAACAACTTCTGGAATCTCTTCTATCGCTCCAGCGTAGATCTTTGGTGGGTGAATATGTAAATCAACCATATCCCCGCGAAAAAGATCAATCTGCGACTTTGCTAAAACTTGCCAATCAACATTGTCACGGGCGGCGCGTTCCAATAATGGATCATCAATATCCGTGATATTTTGGATGTAATTTACTTCGCTACCTTGTGCTCGCCAATATCGATTGATTAAATCAAAAGTTAAATATGTTGCGGCATGTCCTAGGTGGGTGGCATCGTAGGGTGTAATACCGCAAACGTAGATTTGGCGATTTTTGTTTGCCCGAAATTGCTTTAGCTTTTGAGAAGCAGAATCGAATATTTGTAGTTCCGGTAGTTTGAAGCGATTGGATAACTTGGGTTGGACAACTTCTGGCCAGCTATTCACGTCGCAATGATACTAAAACGGGGGCCACGGAACTGCCGGCCAATCAGTTGGCGGTAATGGAAATTTCCGAGAAATCAATAAACTTTCAATTCGATCAATTAACGCATTCTTTTCAGAAATAGTTATCAGATTATCGATTTCTGTCGGGATATTTTGTAGCAGATTTTCTAGTTGAACCAATTCGAGTTCATTCAACTCCTTGTTGGCAAACTGCCAAAGAACGGTGCGCAATTTGTAATTTTGATGAAAAGTTACGCCATGATCACACGCATAAATTGAATTACCCTTGAATAATAAGTGTCCTATCTTACGATCTGTATTATTTATAACTACATCAAATAGAGCGATTGACCTTAATCCGGGTAACTCTTGTAAATATTGGTCTCCCCAGTCATCTAATTCTTCAACCCAATACTGCAACGCGCCAAATCCAAATGGTCCATCTCGCAAGACGGTTGGCGGCACGCACTTAAAGCCGGCTGCTTCTGAAATTAAATATGCTGCGTACTCTCTCGAAGCTAGATTTCCGTCCCGAAAATCCCACAATGGTCGTTCGCCAGCAATTGGCTTATATATTGCATGACAAGCTAATTCATCTTTGCTGATCGTACAAAAGATTGAAGCATTGCTCGCATCTGCAATTCTTTTTAAATTTCCGATTTCACCCTCTTTAAGAAGGCGCAGCTTATCTTCGGTATCCATTTGCTCTTGGACACAAGTGTCCATCTCGATTAATTGGAAGAGAGCAGAATGGACAAATTGCTCGGCCAGATGCAATTACTTTGATTGCTTCAGGCATGAAACTAGAAATATTATCAGGCGTCAAAAAAACATCAACTTCATTACTTGCGTCTTCATCTGACAAATAAAGGTGAATTCGCTTCAAATCTAAATTCCAGGAAATGGAAATTTCTGAAACGACAAACTCTGATATTAACGGAACTTCCAAATTGGGTAACTTTGTTGGTTGGGCTTGAATACCTCGTGATTTTAGATCTTTCAACAATATATTAAATCGTTCAACCAAAGCGGAAACTTGTTGCTTTTCGACAGCAAATGACAAGGCCTCTGATTCATTAAAAAACTGTAAATAGAATTCACGTTCTCCAGGCTGGCCAATAGTTCCAACGATTAAATTCGCTGCCCTTTCAAATCGACGTTTCATACCAAGAAATCCTTCAACAAAGAACTTCGGTCATTAACAGATCGAACGGTGAAGACACCTTTTTCGACATCGATGATAGAAACACTCGCATTATCTACATGAAGGCGGTCCAGGTTATCTAGCGAGGAGTTAAGGGCAAAAAAGAGCGAGAACTTAACAACATCGGCGTGGGTCGATACCAATATATTGCGATTTTCTCGGCCTTCGTAAGAGCGGAGCGTTTCGACGGCTCTTTTTTGAACGGATCGAACCGATTCTCCGTCTTGAAACTTAATCTTGCTCCCGCTGCTTATTATTTTTCGCCATTCTGGATTTCTCATTAAGTTCTTAAATTTCTTTCCAGTCCAGACGCCATAATCAACTTCAGTCAAGCCATCTTCGATTTTCACGTTCACTTTTGGATCATCCAGCAGATATTCAATGGTCTGCCGACAGCGCTCCATGGGACTTGAAAGAATCAAATCGAATTTTGCGCCCAACATTCGAGTTCTTAAATGATCTCGTTCTTTTCGGCCGTTAGAACTCAAATGGATATCTGGCATCCTTCCAGCGAGAAAACCTTTTTGATTGGCGACTGACTGTGCGTGACGTAATAGGAAAAAGCGCGACATAGATAACGAAAGGTTAGCCTAATTTCCGTTTTTTCATTTAAGGTCTAGTCATGGAACTGCGTCGCGCTGGTAATCATGGTTTAAATTTGAGCCGAATTGGTCTTGGCACAATGACCTGGGGTCGCGATACTGATGAATCGGAAGCTGCAGAACAATGCCGAATCTATATAGAAGCCGGTGGAAATTTCATTGACACTGCCGCAGTTTATGGTTCGGGAGATTCAGAACGTGTAGTCGGTGGATTAATCGGGGCATTATTCAAAAGAGACGAAGTTGTAATTGCCACTAAGGCAGGAATTTCAATTAATGATGGCATCAGGACAGTCAACACATCTCGTGGCGCGCTACTTTCCGAATTGGATGCTTCTTTGAAACGTCTCGGTACAGATTACGTAGATTTGTGGCAAGTTCACACTTGGGATGACCAAACTCCTATTGACGACACATTGAGCGCCCTAGAAACGGCCTATCAAAGCGGAAAGGCTAGATATGTTGGAGTTAGCAATTACAGCGGTTGGCAAATTGCCTACAGCGCAATCAAAGCTCCAATTGCAACCATTCAAAATGAATATTCGTTATTGAATCGCGATCCAGAACGAGAGGTTCTACCTGCCTGCGATCATCTTGGCATTGGATTTCTTGCTTGGTCTCCGTTAGGACGCGGCGTTTTAACCGGAAAATATCGAAATGGTATTCCAAGTGATTC
>CAYFKK010000015.1:9438-12131 GCA_964343655.1 uncultured Actinomycetes bacterium
CTCGAACGATTGTCGAAGCAGTACAAGTTGCAGCCGATGGACTCGGTTATTCGCCAACTGAAGTCGCGTTAAGTTGGGTCCGAGATTCATTTGGCGTAACGAGTGCAATCGTTGGCGCCAGAACTGCTGCCCAATTAAGAGGTTCGATTAGAGCTGAGGAAATATCCCTTCCAGATATTGTCCGGCAAGCGTTAAACGAAATTTCAGCAATTTAGAAGAAAATCTTCTAAAGCTTTTACACCGAACTCAAAACTTGTCAACGGGATTCGTTCGTCAACTCCATGGAATAGCGCCATGAAATCTAAATCTGCCGGAAGTCGCATAGGCGAAAAACCGTAACCGGTGATGCCCAAATCGCTCAACGCCTTATTATCGGTTCCACCACTCATTAAATATGGAACTGGAATACCTTCTGGATCCAATTTTTTGATTGCGGCGCACATCGCTTCAACTAATCTTCCTTCGAAAGGCACTTCGAGAGCAATATCGCGTGTGATTGTTTCAATTTCAAAATCCGGCCCAATGATTTCACGAATGGTTTCATTCAGTTCATGTTCGAAGCCTGGCAAGAACCGACCATCAATCACAGCACTTGCCGAACCAGGAATTACATTCGCTTTATATCCAGCATTTAACTGCGTCGGGTTGGAGGTATTCTGAAGAGTTGCGCCAATCATTCGAGCAGCGCTCCCAATCTCGATCAGCAATGGCCGGAAATCTTCACCCAATTGTTGGCCCGTGGCTTCGGCAATTGCAGTAAAAAGTTCACGTACGGTTCGGGTATATCGTTGCGGCCATTCATAGTTACCTATTTTTTCTACTGCAGAAGAAATCTTCGTGACGGCATTATCTTTATTCACAAACGAACCATGTCCGGCTGTGCCTTTAGCAGTTATACGTATCCAATGAATGCCTTTCTGGGCACCTTCTATCAGATAAAGACGTTTGCCATTTCGCAACGTAACGGAGAATCCACCAACTTCAGAAACCGCTTCGGTGCAATCTGCAAAAATTTCTGGGTGTTTAGCCACCAAATATCTAGAACCATAAGTGCCGCCAGCTTCTTCGTCAGCGAAAAAAGCTAGAGTTATGTTACGTGGCGGCTTAATCCCATTACGCGCCCAATTTCTAACAATCGCCAGAATCATGGCATCGACATTTTTCATATCAACTGCGCCGCGACCCCAAATCATTTCATCTTTGATTTCGCCACTGAACGGATCTACCTGCCAATCAGTTGAGTTTGCTGGAACCACATCAAGATGTCCATGAAGGACAAGACCTGGGCGAGTTTTATCTATACCTTCTATTTTGGCGATCACATTGCAACGATTTGGCGCTGATTCATAAATCTTCGCATCAATGCCCACCTCTTTTAAAGATGAAACAACATATTCTGCAATAGCCCGCTCGTTGCCACCTTCTTCTCCGAAATTTACGCTTGGAATTCGAATCAATTCTTGGCAAATTTTTACTGCTTCATCAAAGATTTCAGACATGATGTGATTGTAAAGTAAAATAGAAAAACTCGTCCGGGTGGCGGAATTGGCAGACGCGCTAGCTTGAGGTGCTAGTGCCCGTATAGGGCTTCGGGGTTCAACTCCCCGTTCGGACACATGAATGATTGGCAGAAACTTATCCGCGAAGTACGCGATTTTCCGGCACCCGGAATTGTTTTTCGAGACATTACGCCCTTAATTCAAAATCCAAAAGCGCTGCTCGAAGTTAGTAAAGCATTGGCTGACTTTGATATTGAAGCAAATTTTGTTGCCGGAATTGAAGCCAGAGGTTTTATCTTTGCCACAGGTGCTGCGTTGTTGAGCCATCGCGGCCTTATTCCGGTTCGTAAAAAAGGGAAATTACCTTTCAATACTTTAGAAGAGAGTTATGGTCTTGAATACGGGCATGATGTTATTCAAATTCATACTGATGCGGTTACAAAAGATGATGATGTGCTTTTAATCGATGATGTTCTAGCTACTGGAGGCACATTAGCGGCCGCAATTCGGTTGCTAAAAAAAGCTGGCGCCAAAGTAACAACCGTTGCGGTTCTTTTGGAAATTACCTCTTTAGGAGGTCGCGCCAAACTTATGCAAGAATTCCCCAATCTAAAAATCGAAACGCTAATTAAGGAGTAAACGATGAAGGTTCGTGGTTTAGCTGCTCAGAGTGCGGGTGGACCGCTCACGCCATATGAATTTACTCGCCGTGATGTTGGCACCAACGATGTTGCTTTTAAAATTACATATGCCGGAATCTGCCATTCCGATATTCATCAAGTTCGCGAGGAATGGGGACCAGCCATTTTTCCAATGGTTCCTGGCCATGAAATTGTTGGCGAAGTAACCCAAGTTGGATCTTCGGTAACTAAGTTTAAAATTGGCGATCGCATTGGAGTTGGCGTGTTTATCGACTCCTGTCGTAATTGCGGTAATTGTCGAGCCGGGTTAGAACAATATTGCGAAGAAGGAATGACCGGTACCTATAACGGCTATGAACGTGATGGTAAAACTATTGCGATGGGCGGATACTCAAATGGCTTTGTTATAGATGAAAGATACGCCGTAACTATTCCTGAAAATTTGGATATGGCCGGGGTTGCTCCGTTGCTTTGCGCTGGAATCACCTTGTATTCACCAATTCGACATTGGAACGTGGGTCCTGGCATGGATGTTGCAGTTATGGGACTGGGC
>CAYFKK010000016.1:0-994 GCA_964343655.1 uncultured Actinomycetes bacterium
AAGTATTGGTGTCGAAATAGACATATTGACTCCTTTGATTTGAAGCAAGCCTACTCTGCGTGAGAATATGCCCATGTCGCGCGCCAATTTAAATAAGGATCCAGACGAAGTTGCTGCGATGTTTGATGGCGTAGCCAAGCGCTACGACCTAGTAAATGACCTACTAAGTCTCGGGCAGACAAAATCTTGGCGCCGCGCAACTACAAAAATTATCAACCCAAAACCAGGTATGGAAATTTTAGATTTGGCCGCAGGTACCGGTTCGTCATCAATTCCATTAGCCCAAGCTGGCGCCAATGTCATTCCAGCTGATTTTTCTGACGGGATGTTGGCAGCAGGACGTAAACGTCATCCACATCTTCCATTTACAAAAGCGGATGCACTTAATTTGCCATTTAAAGATAAAAAATTTGATGTCGTAACAATTTCATTTGGTTTAAGAAACACAGTTGGTTTTGATAAAGCACTTCGCGAAATGTTGCGAGTAACTAAACCCGGTGGCCGAATTGTGATTTGCGAATTTTCACATCCAACTTTTGCGCCATTTCGCGCGATCTACCTTCGCTACTTAATGAAGTTGCTTCCAATGATCGCTCGAGTAACTTCTTCTAACCCGGCGGCCTATCAATATTTAGCCGAATCAATTATCGCCTGGCCAAATCAGAGCGCCCTAGCGGAGCGAATTACCAAGGCAGGTTGGCATTCGCCGACCTGGGCCAACCTAACTGGCGGAGTTGTTGCAGTTCACAGCGCTATCGCCCCGCTTTAATTTTCGAATAAATTGACCTCAGCCTAGGATTACCAACGTGGCTGCCACATCAAATCTATACGTCCCAATCTTGGTCATAGGGGCGATCGGATTCGGCTTTGCAATTTTCTCAGTGGCAATTGCCGCAATCACTGGTCCGAAAAGATACAACCGCGCAAAGTTGGAAGCGTACGAATGCGGAATCGAACCATCACCACAAGCTGCCGAAGGCGGCCGGTTTCCAGT
>CAYFKK010000016.1:1004-3871 GCA_964343655.1 uncultured Actinomycetes bacterium
GGGCAGTTACGTTCGACAAACTAGGAATTTTTGGTTTAGTCGAAATGGGAATTTTCATCCTGACCGTATTTGTCGCTTATACCTATGTCTGGCGTCGCGGTGGATTGGAATGGGATTAAATCGTGGGGATTGAAGAGAAATTACCTGCTGGATTTTTGCTGACTACAGTCGAGAAACTTGCAGACTACATGCGCAAAAACTCAGTTTGGCCAGCAACATTTGGTTTAGCTTGTTGCGCAATCGAAATGATGGCAATCGGCTCTGCTGCAAAATATGACATTTCGCGTTTTGGAATGGAGCGCTTTAGCGCCACTCCGCGCCAAGCGGATTTAATGATTGTGGCTGGTCGCGTTTCAAACAAAATGGCGCCAGTACTTCGACAAATTTATGATCAAATGGCTGCACCAAAATGGGTTTTGGCAATGGGTGCATGTGCATCTTCAGGTGGAATGTTTAATAACTACGCAATTGTTCAAGGTGTTGATCACGTAGTACCAGTTGATATTTATTTACCAGGTTGTCCACCGCGCCCAGAAATGTTGATGGATGCGCTAATTAAATTACAGGAACACATTGGCAAAGAGGCACTTGGTGCCAATCGCGAAAAAATTATTAAGGAAGTTGAAGCTGCCGCGCTCGCCGCGTTACCAACCCATCAAATGAAAGGGTTGTTGGCGTGAGCGATCAGCACGGCATGTTTGGCACAACTGGAACTGGCGATACTTCAGGGTATGGCGGCTTAGTTAGAACTGTTGTAAATCCTGGATCATCCGAACGGCCATACGGTAGTTATTTTGATGAAGTTGCCGATGATTTAGAGCGCGCTTATCCAGAATTCAATGATGCCATCGAAAAAGTAATTGTTGATCGCGGCGAATTAACTTTATTTGTAAAGCGCGAAAAATTATTTGATGTTGCAAAGACTCATCGAGATAAGTTGTTATTTGAAATGTGTATGGGTGTTAACGGCGTTCATTATCCAGAGGATTCTGGCCGCGAACTTCATGCGGTTTATCCATTACTTTCTCTAACGAATAATCGCCGAATCAGATTAGAGGTTGCGGTTTCAGTTGATGATCCGCATATTCCATCACTGGTTGAAATTTGGGCAGGTAATAATTGGCACGAGCGTGAAACTTATGACATGTTTGGAATTATTTTTGATGGCCACCCAGCCTTAACTCGAATCTTGATGCCAGATGATTGGAATGGATTCCCACAACGTAAGGATTATCCACTTAGTGGAATTCCAGTTGAATATAAAGGTGCCACCACACCTCCTCCATCAGATCGGAGGAGTTACCGATGACAACTTTTGATCCGTATGCACAACCCCGGGAAACAACAGAAGGAACGGTTTATTCCGTAACTGGTGGCGATTGGGATTCAATCGCCGAAGAAATTGGCGCCAAAAAAGAAGAGCGCATCGTTGTAAATATGGGTCCACAGCACCCATCAACGCATGGCGTACTTAGATTAATTCTGGAACTTGAAGGCGAAACAATTACTGAACTTCGTTGCGGAATTGGATATTTGCACACCGGCATTGAAAAGAATTTGGAATTTCGTAATTGGACGCAAGGCACAACTTTCGTTACCCGCATGGATTATTTATCACCGTTATTTAATGAAACTGCATACTGCCTTGCAGTTGAAAAATTACTTGGCATTGAAGCGCCGGAACGCGCTCAAGTAATTCGGGTAATGATGATGGAATTCAATCGAATCTCATCTCATATGGTTGCGCTCGGTACTGGCGCGCTCGAACTCGGTGCAATGTCACCTATGTTCTATGCCTTCCGCGAACGTGAAAAAGTTTTAAATGTTTTTGAAATGATTTCGGGCCTTCGCATGAATATGGCCTATATCCGACCTGGCGGAGTGCAGCAAGATTTACCAGCTGCCACGATTCCACAATTGCGCGAATTAATTAAAGATTTGCGAAAGAACTTTAAAGATAACGCAACGCTATTAATTGGTAACTCGATTTGGATTAAACGCACCTCTGGAATTGGCTATTTGGATTTAGCAGGCTGCACCACTTTAGGTGTCACCGGCCCAGTTCTTCGCGCAACTGGTTTGCCATGGGATTTGCGAAAAGCACAACCATATTCTGGCTATGAAGATTACGAATTTGATGTCATCACTGCCGATACCTGTGATGTCTACGGCCGCTTCCTAATTCGCATGAATGAATTAGAGCAATCACTTCGAATTATCGAACAATGCTTAAATAAATTAGATAAATTAAATGGCGCACCGGTGATGGTGGAAGATAAGAAAATTGCTTGGCCAGCACAACTTTCTGTTGGGGCCGACGGGCTTGGTAATTCACTCGAACACATTCGCCAAATTATGGGAACATCAATGGAGAGCTTGATTCACCATTTCAAACTTGTAACCGAAGGTTTCCGTGTTCCAGCTGGACAGTCTTATGCAGCAGTTGAATCACCTCGCGGTGAATTAGGTTGCCATGCAGTTTCAGATGGCGGCACCAGACCATATCGAGTTCACTTCCGCGAACCATCATTTAATAATTTACAAGCCACTTCGGCAATGTGCGAAGGCTCAATGGTGGCAGATGTAGTTGGTGCGGTAGCTTCAATTGACCCAGTGATGGGTGGTGTTGATCGCTAATGTCATTTGCAGATGAAGATTTAAAGGTTATGGATTCAATTATCTCCAGATATCCACGTTCTCGTTCGGCAATCATGCCGTTGTTGCATTACGTTCAATACAAATCAGGTTATGTCACCAATGAAGGAATCGAATTAATATCTCAAAAACTTGGCATCGAAGCGGCTGAAGTTTCGGCAGTTGCAACTTTTTACACGCAATATAAGCGCAAACCAGTTGGTGAATACCAT
>CAYFKK010000016.1:3881-11589 GCA_964343655.1 uncultured Actinomycetes bacterium
CACTAGAACATATCGAATGTAATGCAGCTTGTGATTATGCGCCGGTCGTGATGGCAAATTGGGAGTTTTACGACAATCAGACCGTTGAATCAGCAAAAGCATTAGTTGATGGCGCTCGTAATGGAAATCCACCTGCACCAACGCGAGGTCCAAATAAATTACCAACTTGGAAAGAAAATTCAGCCGTGCTTGCCGGCTTAGATGACGGTCGGGCAACTGAAGGAATTCAAGCTGGCGAACCAACTTTGTTAGGTTTAAAAATTGCGAAAGGACGGCAGTAATGCTTACGCCAGTTCTTTCAGCAAATTGGGATGAAAAAGATTCCTTCACCATTGAGGCTTATAAACGAAATGGCGGTTACACGGCAGCGCTAAAAGCTTTGGCTATGGATCCAGATGCAGTAATTCAATTAGTAAAAGATTCTGGACTTCGCGGCCGCGGCGGTGCCGGCTTCCCAACCGGTATGAAATGGGGATTCATTCCGCAAAACGACGGCAAAGATCATTATTTAGTTGTTAATGCCGACGAATCAGAGCCAGGCACTTGTAAAGATATGCCGCTACTTCTCGCTAACCCACATGTATTAGTTGAAGGTGTGATCATCGCAGCGTATGCAATTCGAGCAAAGCATGCATTTATTTATATTCGCGGCGAAGTTGCACACGTTGTGCGCCGTTTAAATAAAGCAATAGCCGATGCCTATTCCGCTGGTTACTTAGGAAAGAAAATTTTTGGAACTAATAATGATTTGGAATTAGTTTTACATATTGGTGCTGGGGCATACATTTGCGGTGAAGAAACTGCACTACTTGATTCGCTGGAAGGTTTCCGCGGGCAACCACGACTTCGGCCACCATTTCCGGCGATTGCGGGTTTATATGCGCGACCAACAGTGGTTAATAACGTGGAATCAATTGCTTCAGTTCCATCAATTGTGGCCAATGGCGCCGAATGGTTCCAAGCAATGGGCACGGAAAAAAGTAAAGGAATGACGCTTTATTCACTTTCCGGCCATGTCGAAAATCCTGGCCAGTTTGAAGCGCCACTTGGAATTACTTTGCGCCAATTACTTGATATGTCTGGCGGAATTCGCAAAGGTCATAAACTTAAATTCTGGACACCAGGTGGTTCTTCGACACCAATTTTTACTGATGCACATTTAGATACTCCACTCGATTACGAAGGGGTATCAGCTGCTGGTTCAATGCTTGGCACCAAAGCCTTACAGATATTTGATGAAACAACTTGCGTGGTTCGTGCCGTACTTCGATGGACCGAGTTTTACAAACATGAATCATGTGGAAAGTGCACCCCGTGCCGCGAAGGAACATGGTGGTTGGTACAAGTCTTGCGCGATTTAGAAAATGGCGACGGAAAAGAAGAAGACTTAAACAAGTTGTTAGATATTTGCGACAACATCATGGGTCGATCATTTTGCGCCTTGGGTGATGGGGCAACTAGCCCGATTAGCTCATCAATTAAATATTTCCGCGAAGAGTATTTAGACCATATTCGCCAAGGTCGTTGTCCATTTGATCACGCCGCTTCAATTAAGGAAGGTGTGCGATGACAACTGAAGTTGTAGACCAAATCACGGTTGTAATCGATGGTTTTGAAGTCACGGTTCCAAAAGGAACGCTAGTAATTCGCGCAGCCGAAAAATTGGGAATTCAAATTCCAAGATTTTGCGATCATCCATTATTAGATCCAGTCGGTGCTTGCCGCCAATGTTTAGTTGATATCGAAATTAATGGCCGGGCTTTTCCAAAACCACAAGCTTCCTGCACAATTCCGGTAGAACCAGGAATGATTGTTAAAACACAATTAACTTCACCAGTAGCTGAAAAAGCGCAACGTGGCGTAATGGAGTTATTGCTAAATAATCACCCACTTGATTGTCCAGTATGTGACAAAGGTGGCGAATGCCCGTTGCAAAATCAAGCGATGACTAACGGTCAAGCTGAATCAAGATTTGAAGGAATGGTTAAGCGCACCTTTGAAAAACCGATCAACATCTCATCCCAAGTTTTATTAGATCGCGAACGCTGCATTTTGTGCGCTCGCTGTACTCGATTTGCCGATCAAATTGCGGGCGATCGATTCATTACCCTGAGCGATCGTGGCGCTCTGCAACAAGTTGCAATTTATGAAAAAGAACCATTTGAATCTTATTTTTCAGGAAACACAGTCCAAATTTGCCCAGTCGGGGCTTTAACTGGTGCAACGTATCGTTTCCGCGCCAGACCATTTGATTTAGTTTCTACGCCAAGTGCTTGCGAACATTGCGCCTCCGGTTGCGATATGCGTACTGACGTTCGCCGTGGCAAAACGCTCCGTCGATTAGCGGGCGATGATGCGTCAGTGAATAATGAATGGAATTGCGATAAAGGTCGATGGGCGTTTAAGTATCAGACTGCAACGGATCGAATAACTACTCCATTAATTCGAAATGCGGCTGGCCAACTAGTTGCGGCATCGTGGCCGGAAGCGCTAGCAGCAGCCGCTGAAGGCTTGAAGTTAGGTCGGGCAGCAGTTTTAGTTGGTGGTCGAGCAACGGTTGAAGATGCATATGGTTACAGCAAATTTGCGCGCGTAACTCTCGGAACTAACGATATTGATTTCCGTTCTCGATTAATCAGTGATGAAGAACGAGATTTCTTAGCTGCGAACGTAGTTAATAATAATTCAAGTTATCTAGATATTGATAGCGCAGATCAAGTGGTTTTGGTTGGATTTGAACCCGAAGAAGAATCCCCAATTGTTTTCTTAAGATTATTCAAACAAGTTCGAAAGCGCGGATTAAAAGTCACGGCGATCGCTTCTAAGAAATCAATTGGTAACGAAAAATTGAAATCTAATTTTGTTTGTGTTGCTCCAGGTAGCGAAGCAGAAGCGCTTTCGTCAATTCAATTAACTGAAAAATCGTTGTTAATTGTTGGCGAACGTGCTGTAGAGACAACTGGCTTACTATCAATGGTCTCTGAATTAATTAAGCGAAGCAATGCGAAATTAGCTTGGATTCCTCGTCGCGCCGGTGAACGCGGTGCTTTAGCTACAGGTGCAATCGGCAATTTGTTACCAGGTGGCCGACCAGTCTCAGATCCCGCAGCGCGCGTTGATATCTCAACAGCTTGGGGCGTTCATGGCTTACCAGCAGAGCGCGGCTTAAATACAGATGAAATTTATGCAGCCGCAAAATCAGGCGAAATAAAATCTTTAGTGGTTGGTGGCGTTGATCCGTTTGATGGTTCCGAAATCAAAGATGCGCTAGCTGCACTTGATAAAGCGTTTGTCGTTTCATTAGAAATGCGCACCAGTGCTGTAACGGATCGAGCAAACGTAGTGCTCCCGATTGCAACTGTTGCTGAAAAATCTGGAAGTTACTTAAATTGGGAAGGCAAAGCTCGTTCATTTGATGTCGCAATCGAAGATTCATTATTGCGCAGCGATGTTCGAATTCTTTCGATGTTGGCAGATGAAATTGGTCGACCAATAGGTTTGCCAACTGTTGCCAGCGCTGCAAAAGAGTTTGCGGCAATTGGAAATTGGGATGGCGCGCCAAGTGAATTCACAGGCGTGACTACTAATTCAAAACAAACAGTATCGGGCGAGCAAGCGCTTTTAACTTCCTGGCGCCGATTACTTGATGCCGGTTCAATGCAAGATGGCGAACCAAATTTGGCTGGCACAGCACGAAAGAGCGTTGCAGTTATATCCGCAAAACGCGCAGCCGCGTTAAATGTAGCCGATGGAGATTTGTTGAAAATTTCAAATGCAAACGGCGCCATTTTGTTACCAGCATTAATTGAAGAGATTCATGATGATGCAGTTTGGGCGCCGCGCAATTCAGCGGGTTCTGAATTACTCCGCATACTTGCAACCGCAAGTAACTCAGTTGTAACGGTGGTGAAAGCATGACTAATGCCGCATTAATTGCTAATGATCCTGGTTGGTTAATTCTTGCGAAGGCCGGAATCATTTTCGCCTTTGCGCTAGTGACAGTACTTTTATTTATCTGGGCTGAACGAAGAATTTTAGGTTTCATGCAAAATCGCCTTGGTCCAAACCGAGTAGGTCCATTTGGTTTATTGCAATCACTTGCTGATGGAATTAAATGTGCTCTGAAAGAAGACATCATTCCATCTGGCGCCGATAAAATTGTTTTCGTTTTGGCTCCGGCAATTTCGGCTGGCGCAGCCTTTATGTCTTTTGCAGTGATGCCGGCTACCGGCGAAGTGACGCTGTTTGGCCAAAAGACGGTAATGCAACTTACCGATTTACCTGTTGGCGTACTTTATGTATTAGCAATTGCATCGGTTGGTGTATACGGAATTGTTTTAGCTGGTTGGTCATCTGGCTCAACGTACCCATTACTAGGGGGGCTCCGTTCAAGTGCCCAAGTAATTTCATATGAAGTTGCGATGGGACTTTCATTAGTTTCGGTATTTATTTACTCCGGATCAATGTCTACTGGTGAAATTGTTGCTGCACAGCACGGCAAGTGGTGGTACGCAGTTGTTCTTTTCCCATCATTTATTATTTATGTGATTTCCATGTTCGGCGAAACAAATCGAGCGCCCTTTGATTTAGCTGAAGCCGAAGGTGAATTAGTTGCTGGTTTTCACACCGAATACTCATCGCTTAAATTCGCACTATTTTTCTTAGCCGAATACATAAATATTGTGGCCATTTCTGCGCTTTGCACCACGCTCTTTCTTGGTGGCTATCACGCATTCCCAGGTTTAGGTTTCACCGAAAGTTGGTTAGGCGGTTGGTTTACTGCATTCTGGTTCCTTGCCAAGGTTTATGGACTTTGCTACTTCTTTATTTGGGTGCGCGGAACTTTGCCGCGAATTCGGTACGACCAATTTATGAAGTTTGGTTGGAAAGTTCTAATCCCATTTAATTTAGTTTGGATCATGGTGGTGGCAACACTTCGATTACTTTCGCAGAATTCTTCACGAACGGCAATGATAATTTTTGCCGGCGTAATTGTTGCGTTAGCGATGTTAGCTAGCTTCCTTTATGACAAATCTAAAGCAAAAGCTGCGATTGCCGAAGAAGATTTTGTCGCGCCAGCACCAAATTTCCCAGTTCCTGCTTTACCAACACAACCAACTTCTAAGGTGGTGAATCGTGGCTAATCTCGAACCAAAGAAGAATGCGCTTGCAAATACCGAAGCAGTTCCAGTTGAAAATACTGGGCCAGCTTCACTACTTCAGCAGGCAAAGGGTTTTTGGGTAACTTTTAGTAAACAATTCCAAAAGAAACTTACTTATAACTATCCAGAAGAGAAGCCACCGGTGGAACCACGGTTCCATGGTCGCCATCAACTTAATCGTCACCCAGATGGTTTAGAGAAATGTATTGGTTGCGAACTTTGCGCTTGGGCCTGCCCTGCAGATGCAATTTATGTTGAAGGTGAAAGTAATACTGAAGCTGAACGATTCTCACCAGGTGAGCGTTATGGCAAGGTTTATCAAATCAATTATTTGCGTTGTATTTTCTGCGGTCTGTGCGTAGAAGCATGTCCAACTCGAGCATTAACAATGACCAATGAATATGAACTTGCCGATGATTCTCGCACCAAGTTGATTTTTGAAAAAGAAGATTTGTTGGCACCGCTTCGACAAGGAATGTTGCAACCGCCGCATCCAATGTATCCAGGAATGGATGAAACGAATTATTACCGCGGTGATGTAAAGCAAGCTCATCCATCGCAGGAGAGTAAGTAATGAATTTACATTTATTGGTTGCGGGCCAAACAGGAACACCAGAAGCAGTTATGTTCTGGATCCTTGGTCCGTTGTCGATAATTGCTGCACTTTCGATGTTGTTAGTCAAAAAAGCAGTTCACTCCGCTTTATTGATGGCGTGGGTGATGATTACTTTGGCATTTTTCTATATTGCCCAAGACGCGCCGTTCTTAGGAATTGTTCAAGTAGTTGTTTATACCGGTGCTGTGATGATGCTCTTCTTATTTATTTTGATGTTAGTCGGAGTTGATGCATCGGATTCACTAGTCGAAACCATCAAAGGCCTTCGAGCAATTGCAGTATTGGCTGCCGCAGGAATTGGTGGCTTATTAGTTTCACTTCTTGGTCGCGCCACACTTGGTCGCACGACCGTTGGATTAGAAGAAGCAAATTCTGGTGGCAATGTTCAAGGAATCGCAGCGCTACTCTTTTCGCGTTATGTCTGGGCATTTGAAGTTATTTCAGCGCTCTTAATTACCGCCGCACTTGGCGCAATGGTTCTGGCACACAACCAACGAATCACTCCGCGGGCAACGCAACGACAACGTGCAATCATGCGCTTTCGCGGCAATTCATTAAGTGATGCCGCTGGACTTCCGGCGCCGGGCGTTTTTGCACGACATAACGCGGTAGATGTTCCGGCTCTATTGCCAGATGGCTCGCCTGCGACTGAATCAATTTCAAAAACACTTCGTGACCGGGGCAGCGTGGTCGATCCGCGGCCTTATCAATTAAATGAAATTACAAGTGGGAATACCGATGAACGAGAGGAGCGCTAAATGAATCCAGCAAATTATTTATACATTTCAGCGTTGCTTTTCACAATCGGAGCCGTTGGAGTTGTAGTGCGTCGTAACGCAATCGTAGTTTTTATGTGCATTGAATTAATGCTTAACGCGGCAAATTTAGCGTTTGTAACTTTCGCACGAATTAATGGCAATTTGGATGGACAAATCGTTGCCTTTTTCACGATGGTAGTTGCCGCTTGCGAAGTTGTCGTCGGCCTGGCAATTATCGTGACTATTTTCCGTTCCCGTCGATCAGCATCTGTTGATGATGCTAGTTTGTTGAAGCGGTGATTTAATGATTGGTTATTTAATTGGGCTGCCGCTTCTGGGAGCTGCAGTTCTATTACTTGGCGGTCGTCGCACTGATAAGTGGGGTCACCTACTTGCCACTTTGCTTTCGGCTTCTTCATTTGCCCTTGGTGCAAAGTTATTTTTTGAGATGCTAGCTCGGCCAGCTGAAGAACGAGCGATTTCACAGAAATTGTTTACCTGGATTCATGTTGGAAATTTCCATGTGGATGCTGGCCTCTTGCTAGATCAACTTTCAATTTGCTTTGTACTTTTGATTACTGGCGTTGGCACGTTAATTCATATCTACTCAATTTCTTACATGTCACATGACCATGATCGCCGCAGATTCTTCTCTTACCTGAATTTATTTATTGCTGCCATGTTGCTTTTGGTGCTTGGTGATTCTTACTTAAATCTTTATGTTGGTTGGGAAGGCGTCGGTCTAGCCTCATATTTATTAATTGGATTTTGGAATCAGAAACCGACTTATGCCACGGCTGCAAAAAAAGCTTTCGTTATGAATCGCATTGGCGATATGGGTCTTTCGTTTGCAATCATGATTTCGTTTGCCACGCTTGGTGCTGTTTCGTTTAAAGACGTGGCGGAGCGCGCTCCAGCAGCTTCAAATGCGGCGCTAACTGCGATGGGAATTATGTTGTTAGTAGCAGCCACCGGAAAATCTGCCCAATTTCCATTGCAAGCTTGGTTGGGCGATGCGATGGCTGGCCCAACTCCAGTTTCAGCTTTGATTCACGCCGCGACCATGGTTACAGCTGGCGTCTATTTAATTACTCGTTCAAATTTTATTTTCGATTTAGCGCCAGATGCGCAATTAGCTGTTGCCGTAATCGGTGCCATCACTTTGTTATTCG
>CAYFKK010000017.1:0-1708 GCA_964343655.1 uncultured Actinomycetes bacterium
CCTCATTAGCAGTGAGGCGCACTAGACCGGGCTATGCGACGTCTCCAGTAGTGCGCAGTTTACAGGCTTTATAAGTGAACGATTACGGAAGTTCGCTGCTTAGTACCTTCGACTAATTGCGCATTTCGTTCATCGGTTCCGTGCGCCCAGTCATGAGCAAATTTAGGTTCTTTTCCGTATTTGATATGGCGATTTACTAATCGTTCTAAACGTAAAGTGTCATCAACTTGAACATACCAACTTTCGGTCAGAATTGGCGCGACTTCTTGCCAGCCATCTTTGATATGAAGTAAATAATTTCCTTCGGTGATAATAAATTTAGTTTCTTTAGTTACGACGCCTTCAGCAGCGATTGATTCTTCGATTTCTCGATGAAAAATCGGAAAGTAAATATCGTTTGTTGAATCTGTTGCAATCCGCTTGAGTAAATTTACAAATCCAGCAACGTCAAACGTATCTGGTGCACCTTTGCGATCTGCGCGGCTGAGTTTCTTTAATTGTAAATTGCTTAAGTGATACCCGTCCATTGGCACGATCGCAGTAGTCTCTTTTGGAAGATTCTTGATTAGGTGGCTAGACAGTGTTGATTTGCCAGCTCCAGGTTTGCCGACAATTCCGATAATGATTCGCTTTTCAGAATTAGTTGCTAAATCTTTGGCGCGACTTAGCGCTTGATCTAGCGAATGAAGCTCTATCGTCATTAACGAGTTTGTGCAGCGAGAATCTTTGCTTCCATATATTCGCGAGCTGATTTCGCCATCGACTTGTTGTCGGTCCACAAGTTACGCCAAATTCCCAAAGTGTTGGATAGGTCTTTGCTGACCACGGCAGATGAGAATGATTCAAAAGTAATTGTTCCTTTGAAGCCGATTTTATGGAGCGCACCAAAGAATGAATCGAAGTCAATGTTGCCAGTTCCCAATGGGCCACGGTGGCTTGCGCCAATATGAACATAACCAAGTTGATCACCGCAAGCAACAACTGGTGAAACTAAATCTTGTTCTTCAATATTCATGTGATAAACATCGAGATGAACTTTGATGTTATCCGAACCAGTGTCTTTGATGAAATCCAACGCCTGTTGTCCGGTATTTAATAAATTGGATTCGTAGCGATTAACTGGTTCTAGACCAATCAAAATTCCGCGCTCTTTTGCTGCTTTTGCAAGCCTTCCAATAGCAGCAACTGCGTTATCGCGCGCTTTAGTTGTTGGTGGATTTTGATACTTACCAAGGGCGCTAAATACAACGCCGCCAAGATAATTTCCGTTTAGGCGTTCGACAACAGTTAGCGCATCCATTAAGCGCTTCTCACCGCGAGCTGCAATTTCGGAATCTTCGTTATTAATGTCAGCATCAAAAGTAAGGCCGAGCGAACAAGCCGCTTTCATGTCGTATTCTTTCAAAACTTTTAAAGTGTCTTCGGTATCGATTGAAGCTGGATCAAGTGCTGGAATTTCAATTAAGCCATATCCAGCTTCTTTAGAATTCTTAATTGCTTCACGGCATTGATCTTTAGACCAACCACCAACCCAAACAAGTGCATGAACTCCTAATAGGTTTGGAATGTTTGCCATCGCTTCCTACTTTCTTCCAGCGCTTGCGCCAGTAATTAATGAAACTAATTCATCGCCTGAAGTGTCTTTGGACCTTAAATCCGCAATTACATTTCCTTGGCGCATTGCATAAACTCGATCGGATAACCGAAT
>CAYFKK010000017.1:1808-11453 GCA_964343655.1 uncultured Actinomycetes bacterium
AATCCGCAATTACATTTCCTTGGCGCATTGCATAAACTCGATCGGATAACCGAATAACTTGATCAAAGTTGTGGCTAATTAACAAAATTGCTAATCCTTGATCTTTCATTCGATGCACTAAGTCTTCGACTTTTGCGGTTTCGCGTACGCCAAGCGCCGCAGTCGGTTCGTCCATAATTACAACGCGCGAACCCCAACCTGCTGCTCGGCAAATGGCAACTGCTTGACGTTGACCACCAGATAATCCGCGAGTGCGTGCCTTAACTGATGGAATGTAAACGTCTAAGTTTTTTAGCATCTTCTTAGATTCTTCACGCATTTGCGATTTATTTAGAATTTTGAACGGACCTACACCACGGACGATTTCACGATTTAGGAATAAATTCTGCCAAATTGTTAAATCTTCAATTAGTGAAAGTGTCTGATAAACCGTTTCAATTCCATATTCACGAGATTCTTCCGGGCTAGTGAAAGAAACTTCGGTGCCGTTAATTTTGATCGAACCTGAATCAGGGGTGTAAACACCAGAAATGCACTTGATTAATGTTGATTTACCAGCGCCATTATCGCCAACAATTGCAGTAACTTCGCCCGCTTTTGCGTTTAACGATACGCCGCGAAGCGCTTCGACCGAGCCAAAAGCTTTGCGGATATCAGAGCATTCAATTGCATAATCAGCTGATTGAATCATTGACTTGTCCTAACTAACGCAGCGGAGAGAATTACAACAACACCGATAGATACGTATTGGTAATAAGCCGCAACACCGATAACAGTTAAACCATTTGTTAATGCTTGCAAAAGTAAAGTTGCAATAAATGGTCCAATGATTGTGCCTCGGCCACCAAATAATGAAACGCCACCAAGCACAACTGCCGCAACGCTATTTAACAAAATCGAAGTGTTCGCTGCAGGTTCTGCGGATCCAATTCGAGAAATAGCCAACATCGCAGCAAAGCCGGCAAGAGTTCCAGAAATTGCATAAACCGCGATTTTAATTTTGGTAATTGAAATACCCATCGCACGAGCTGCATCTGGATCGCCGCCTACTGCAAATACGTGAGTACCAAAACGAGTGTGGAATAAAACAAAATGTGCAATCGCAACGATTGCGAGCGCAATAATCATTAAATATGGAACTGGTCCAATTTCACCAATAGCAAGTGTCGCAAGTGGCTTGCTAATAATTTGTCGTGGTCGGCCATCACTTAAGACAAGTGCGATACCGGATGCGACTGAAAGCATTCCAAGCGTCACAATAAAATCATTAATTTTTCGTTTCGCAATAATGTAACCATTAATTATTCCGGTTATAAATCCAGCAGTCATGGCGAGCAATAAACATGCCCAAATTGGATATTTATTTGTAAATGCCAGACCAAAAGTTACGGCACCCAAAGTCATGGTTGAACTTACTGCCAGGTCGATGCCGGCAGTTGCGACGGCAAAAGTCTGGCCGACGGCAATAATTGCCGGGATGGCAGATGCCACCAAAATATTATTTAAGTTGTAAAGAGTTAAATATTTGTCCGGTGCAATCGAGCCGAAAACAATTACAACAACTAAAAATGAAATTACAACAAGCCAGTCAGACCAGAAAAAAGGATCTTTGACTTTTAGTTTAACTCTTTCGGAGAACGAAAGAGCACCTTCCTCCACCGAAGTGGAGGAAGGTGACTCATTAATCGATTGGTTCATAGAGCCAATGAAAGCAGATTATTTACTTTTTGATCTGCTTTGCGTATGGATCTGAATATGCTCCAGGTGGAAGCACGTTCTTGTTAGTAATTGCCTTATCGATATTGCTCTTATCGATTACATAGTGAGGTGTGATGGTGTTCTTTGGCAAGCTCTTTCCTTGTGCAGAAAGGATGCAAGCTTCAACGCCCATCTTGCCCATTACATATGGATATTGAGAAATAGATGCAGCAACATCGCCACTCTTGATTAGTGGCAAGATATCTGGAATTCCGTCAACGCCGTAAACTGGAATCTTCTTTCCAGCTTCTTTTACAGCGTTAGCAATTCCTTGTGCCATCTGGTCGTTAGCTGCGAAGAATCCAGCGATATCTGGGTTAGCAGCCAACATTGCCTTAGCAGCGTCGAGTGCCTTTGTTGTATCCCAGTCAGCATTTACTGGACCAACGAACTTAGAACCAGCAGCGCCAGCCTTAAATCCATCAATACGTGCATTTGAAGTTACGTTACCTGCAAGGCCTGCGATCAAACCGATCTTCTTGCCTTTGCCGATTAACTTAACCATTGATTGACCGCCGGACTTACCAGCAGCCTTGTTATCGGTACCAGCGAATGTTGTGATCTTTCCGCCAGCAGCCTTTAGTGAAGCAGCATCAACTGGTGAATCGATGTTCACAACAGCCTTGCCCTTCTTTGTAATCTTTCCAATAGCCTGTGAAAGGTTATTTGAAGAAATTGGAATTACGATGTAGCAATCGAAATCTTGACCAGCAAGTGCATCAAGTTTGTTTGCTTGTCCGGTTTCGTCATTTAGACCAGGTGCAGCTTGTACATCAGCCTTTACGCCAAGTGCCTTAGCTGTATCAACGATTCCGTTCTTAACGCCGATGAAGTATGGGTTATCTAGACCCTTAACAACTGCAGCGATCTTTACATCTTTAAGCGCCTTTGGTGCTGCCTGTGCTGAAGATGAAACAACAACAGCAGTAGCAGTTACACCAACAAGTGCTAAAGATAGAAGACGATTAATTTTCACTAATTACTCCCTCTTTGAGCTCTTCGAGTGATTCGGAAATCTTTTGAAAACTTATGTAAATATGTTTACAAAAGGTTGCCTTACGCTGAACATTACCTGTATCGTCTCCGCTTAACAAGGTGCGGCGGATAACAATCCAATAACGAAAATGGAGGCAGGCGATGGTTCTAAGTAGCCCAGCCCGCGTGATTTCCGCCTTTAAGGGCCACCCATTCCTTACCCGCCAGGAAATCCAAGATGCCACCAGCCTCTCGCGGGTTACGGTGAGCCAGGTCGTTCAAGATCTCTTAGATGAAAAAATTCTGATAGAAGCTGATCTACTTCCATCAAATGGTGGGCGAAAAGCAAATGCGTTAACTGTTAATCCAAAACACGGCTTTATTGGGATCTGTTACTTCTCGGCTACCGCATTAACTGTCGCGATTACTGATTTGGCTGGCGAATTAAAAGAAAAACGTCGCGAAATGAATTTAATTGAAGAAGGACCAAACAAAGCCTTGCCTAAAGCGATTGAGTGGTTGCAAGAGGCTGTTAAGGGGATTCCCAAATCTAAATTACTTGGCATTGTTATTGGAGTTCCAGGTCCAGTTGAGCACAAAACAGGGTCAGTAATTAACCCACCAATTATGCGTGGCTGGGATGGCGTTAATATTCAAGAACATTTTAAAAATAATTTTAAAGTTCCAGTTTTTTTAGAAAACGATGTCAATTTAATGGTAATTGCGGAACATCGTTTAATTTATCCAGAAATTGAAAATCTAATTTTTGTGAAAATGAGTACTGGAATTGGAAGTGGTTTGATTATTGATGGTCGACTTTATCGCGGTTCACAAGGTTCAGCTGGCGACATCGGACATGTTCAATTAGATGCGCTAAAAGGTTTACCGTGCCGGTGTGGTCATCACGATTGCGTTGAGAGTTTTTCAAGTGGTTGGGCGCTTATTGAAAAGTTGAAATCAATAGGTTACAAAGTGAAAACTGTCTCGGATTTGGTGGCCCTCACCAGAAAAGGCGATGCCGAAGTAACTAGATTATTAACTGAAGCGGCTGGTTATATCGGCCATGCAATCGCCGATGCCGTAAATCTTTTGAATCCATCAAAAGTAGTAATTCAAGGTCGAATAGCCGAAGCAAGTGATCGCGTTTTAGCCACAATTAAAGAGGTGGTCTATCAACGCGCGTCTGCATTGGCGTCGAAGAATTTAGAAATAGTTCCATCTAAATTAGATGAAGATCGCGGAGTTAATGGCGCTGCACAATTAGGAATCGAAGAGTTTTTCTTCTCAAATCGAAGCAATGCCTAGTTGGCAAGCTTCGTTTGCGGCTAATGCATCATCGACTGTAGCTAAATCTGGATTTGGAACGCCAGTAATAATGGCATTAGTCCAAGCGCGCAATTCTTCAATGTAAGAAGTTTCAAATCGCGTCATCCAATTTTGAGCCATGTGTCCACCCTTAATTCCTGGAGTTTCAAATTCAGCTCGGACAATTACGTCTCCAAAAATTCCAACTTCAATAGAACCTTTTTCACAGACAACTTCAAATCGTGCGTCATAACCGTAATTATTAAAGGCAACTATGTCAGCCACCATCATGATGCCGTTTTCCATCTTCGCAGTAATTACGAGCGGATCGGCTAGTCCTGCCTGAGACATTGTGCTCTGCTTTGGGTAATGACTTTCAACTGAAACCCAATCTGAGTTAAACATCCAACGGAAAATATCGAAATCATGAATTGCGATATTTGTATAAAGCCCTGGGGTGGTTGCGCCAGTTGAGGAAACATTTCGGGTTACGGGTCTAATAAATAACGGTAAGCCATATTTTCCACTTTCAACCAGATTTCGTACTTGGATGTAAGCTGGATCAAATCGACGCATAAATCCAAAATGAATTAGCGTTTTGCCTTTACTATCTTCGTAAGCTTTGATTTCGGTTGCAATTGACCGAGCATCTTCAATTGTGGTTGCTATCGGTTTTTCACATAACGTTGGTTTCCCAGCTGCCATCGCAAGTTTTAAGTGTGCTTTGTGCAACGGATCCGGTGAAGCAATAATGATTGCTTCCACTTCTGGATGGCCCATTAATTCGGCCGGATCAGCTGTCTTAAAAATTACCGTGCCGAGTTCGGTAGCTAGCTTTTCCATTTTTTCGGTCGCCAAATCTGAAAGCGCGACTATGGTTGCATCCGGAATATGTTCTTTGATGAAGCGAGCGTGGCCGCCGCCCATTACGCCAACACCGATGATGCCGACTTTAAGCACTGATTACCAACCTGATTTTAAAATTACTGAGCTATATGGAACTGGATCGCCAGTGTGAATAATTCCAAGAGTTAGGCCAACTTGTTTCTTAAATTCTTCGTGCGGAATGATGTCGGTTTTGATTCCGCGGTGATGTTTTTTATATTCGGCAACTGTCGCAGCGTCGACTTTCTCTTCAAACTCTTTTGCTAAAAATAGACTGGTTACATCGAGTAGGGGCAAAATCGCATCAAGCACGTGTGGAATGGTAGGGAAGCCTTTAACCAAAGCTAAGTCAACTAACTCCACATTTGGATAACTTGGAAATGGTCCGTCAACTATTGAGATCGCGTTGACATGACGAAAGCGCGCTAAAAGCGAAGCAAGCTGGCCATTAATTACACCGGTGTTTAACAATTTATTCTCCTTGGGATTTCTGAAGTGAGCGTATCTCGTTTTCGGTTGGTAAAGAAGGAGTTGCTCCTGATTTTGTCGTTGCAAGTCCTCCCGCTGCAGCCGCAAATTTAAGTGCTGATTCCATATCCTTGCCGCGAGCCAATTCTGAAACTAAACCACCACAAAATGCATCCCCCGCCGCCGTGGTATCAACCGGTGATACTTTGTAAGCCGATTGTCTAATTACTTTATCTTTACTGACATAAATGGCGCCTTTTTCGGCCATCGTGATGATTACTTCAGCAACGCCTTTCGCAATTAGCGCCCGGGCAGCTTTCTCAGCTGTATCAAAATCGGTAGCTGTAATACCGGTCAAAATCGCAGCTTCATGTTCATTTGGAATCAATAAATCAATTTCCGCTAAAAACGATGGCGCCAATTTCATTGCCGGAGCCGGATTCAATACTGTTTTATACCCACTCTTTTTTGCGGCTTTGAAGATATCTTCTAATTCGTTAATTGGGCTCTCTAATTGTGCAAGCAAAATCTTCTCTTCGGAATTTGGTACAAAATTCCCAGATTTAAGTTCACCGTTTGCACCTGCAATTACAACGATTCGATTTTGACCAGATTCATCGACTTCAATCACGGCAGTGCCAGATGAACCAGCAACTTCAATCACGTTTGAATGATCAATTTTTTCTTGATCCATCACATTTCGTAAAACTTTCGCGTACGGATCATTTCCCAGCGCACCAATCATGCGCACATTTGCACCAGCGCGAGCCGTAGCAACTGCTTGGTTTAAACCCTTGCCACCAGCAAAAGTCGTAAAGGTGTCACCGACAACGGTTTCACCAGGATTTGGCATTCGTTTTAAATTGACTACCAAATCCATGTTTAAGGAACCTACTACTAGAACATTCAATTAGTTCTCCTGGTGATCATCGGACCGAAGTGTATGGCTTCTTCAATCTGCCGCGACTGAAAACTACTTGTAAAAGCTGAAGATTTCTACTTCTAAATCCTGCTGCTGAAGCCAACAAATAATAGTTCCACATTCTTTTAAATCGTTCATCGTAATTTGGAATTTCAGCCCATTTTTGATTTATATTTTTATGCCATTGCAAGAGCGTTTTGTCGTAATCTGGCCCAAAATTATGAACATCTTCGATAATAAATTTCTTTTCAGATGCTGCTGCAATCTGTCCAATTGAAGGTAAGACTCCGCCGGGAAAAATATATTTATCAAAAAATGGATCAGTTACCAGCTTCGAGTAGTTGGAGGAAATTGTGTGGTGAAGCATTAAACCGTCGGCTGTAAGCAGATCGTCACATTTTGCAAAAAATGTAGCCAAATTTTTAGGCCCCACATGCTCCATCATGCCGACTGAAATAATTCGATCAAATTTTCCAGTTAAATCTCGATAATCCATTTGGCGATATTCAACTTTTAGTTTTCCAGCTTTTGACTTGGCGTAATTTACTTGAGCATCTGCTGGCGAAATTCCTAGGCCAATAATTCCGTAATTCTTTGCGGCATATCGAAGTAGAGCGCCCCAGCCACTACCGATATCCAGAACTTTCATCCCTGGTTTTAAATCTAATTTTCGACAAATTAAATCTAATTTATCAATTTGCGCTTTATCTAATGTTTTAGCCCGCTTCCAATAAGCACAGCTATAAATCATCTCCTTATCCAGCATTCTGGAATAAAGATCGTTTCCGATGTTGTAGTGATATTTAGCGTTTTTATCAGCTTTGGATTTTGTTTGCCGGTTTATAAAAGTGGATTTGGCCCAGTGAAAAAATAATTTTGGACTTGGTTTCATGTTTTCTAAAACATTTATGTCTAGTAAGCGAGTTAAAAATTCATCTATCGCATCACATTCCCACCAGCCATCCATATAAGCTTCGGCTAATCCGAGTTGGCGTTTGGAAATTATTCGGTCCCACAACTTCTCGTTGTAAACCTCAATTCCATATTTCTTACTCCGATTAAGTGGAATTTCAGCCTTGGCTAGAAGTTCTAAACATAAGTCTTTGCTAGACATTCGATTATTTTCGCCTATAAACCCTTGGTTTTTCTAGTAGTACCCTTTACTAATGGCCGAAAAAATTAGCTCCGAAGGAAAGCGCATTCACGATGAAGCGCCGTCGGACAAGTTTGCCGAATTCATGCGTGGTGGTTGGGCTCCTTCACCTTTAACTGGAATTACGCCATCGCCTGCGAATAATTACTGCGTTGAACGTCGCGCAAAATTGAGTGAAGCTTTTGCCGGGCTGCGAATTGTGCTGCCATCAGGCAACGACAAAGTTCGCAGTAACGATACTTATTATCGCTATCGCCCACATTCCGCTTTTGCCTATTACACCGGTGTACAGGGCGTCGATGCCAATCCCGATGCAGTCTTAGTTTTAGAGCCGACTGCTAATGGGCATGAGCCAATTTTATTTATTATGCCTCGTTCAACTCGCGAATCAGATGCGTTCTATCGCGATGCAAAATATGGCGAACTTTGGGTGGGCCGTAGATTTACAACTGAAGAAGCGGCGCAGAAATATTTAATTGAAACTCGATCTGTTTCGGAATTAGAAAAATTTTTAGCGGAAAAGAAACCAACTGTTTCGCTCCACGGTTTAGATCGCACCGTAGACGAAAAAGTTTCAGCACATGATCGCGACAATGAACTTTCAGTATTTGTCAGCGAACAACGTTTGATAAAAGATGATTATGAAATTGCAGAGATGCGTCGTGCGGTGAATGCGACCGAACTTGGTTTTGCCGACATGATGAAAGTTTTACAGGAAGCTACCAAACATAATCGTGGTGAACGAGTTGTCGAAGCAGCGTTTTTCGGTCGAGCTCGAACTGATGGTCACGATCTAGGTTACGAAACTATTGCTGCAGCTGGATCGCACGCCTGTGTTCTCCATTGGATTCGAAATGATGGCAAAGTAAAAAATGGTGAATTGATGTTGATTGATGCCGGAATCGAAATGGAGTCTTATTACACAGCCGACATCACGCGCACCATTCCGGTAAATGGAAAATACTCACCAGCGCAAAAATCTTTATACAACTTGGTTTACGAATCTCAAAAAGCTGGATTCGAAGCAATCAAACCAGGTGTGCCATTTACCGAGATCAATAAAGCTTGCCAAAAAGTTTTGGCACATGGCTTAGCTGATATGGGCGTGCTAACAGTTTCAGCCGAAGAAGCGCTAAAGCCTGAAAATGGATTCCACCGCCGGTGGACGCTGCACAACGTGAGCCATATGTTGGGCATTGATGTTCATGATTGCGCGCAAGCTCGAAAAGATGAATATATGAAACCGCTCGAAGCCGGAATGGTATTAACTGTCGAACCTGGTCTTTACATCCAACCAGATGACGAATTATTCGCACCGGAATATCGCGGAATCGGCATCCGAATCGAAGACGATGTTTTGGTTACCAAAGATGGCGTTGAAAACTTAAGTGAAAAATTGCCGCGCCATCCAGATGAAATTGAGAAGTGGATGGCTGGTTTAACTAGCTAAAAAAATACCTAAGTAAGCTGCTAGTAAGCCAATAATTAGAGATCCAAATAAATTGATCAGCGCATCTTTATATCGCTTTAATTCCCAAGCTAAATAAATATCAATAATAAAGGTCGACCAAGTTGTAAATGCTCCAGCAAAACCAATCGCAAAAAGATCATGTAAATGTTTAGAATTTACATAAGTAAAACCAATAAAAAATGAACCCAGCGTATTAACCAAAAATATGCCAAACGGTTTTGAAGTGTATTTGTGAAAGTATTGATCAACGGCATAGCGAAGCGGGCCACCGACTGCGGCGCCAAGCATTACAAATAGTGCGTTCAAGTGCGCACCTTCAAATATTTTCTGGATAACGGTAGAACTATCGCAATTGTTACAAAACTTAAAATCAACGTTTCAAATAAATAACCCGCATCTACTGGCTTTAAAGCTTGATAAGTCACACCAGAGAAAGTTGTTAAACCCGCGCAAAATCCGGGAAGCAAAAGCAACCGATACTTTGTAATTCCGCGCCGCTCCATCAAAACTAAAAAGAAACTAGCTAACGCCACGCCAATAATGTTGGCGGTTAGATTTCCAGATTTATTGCTTGGTAGAAGCAAACCTAATGAATAACGAAATAACGAGCCGACCACACTGCCAATGGCTACCCAAATCATTGGGTAATTATCTTAGTTTTGGCGTAAATCTTCGCGTTTTAGAATCTTTGAGCCGAGCCAGCGCACT
>CAYFKK010000018.1:0-7716 GCA_964343655.1 uncultured Actinomycetes bacterium
TCAAATAGGTAACTAAAGACGAACGGGCTAAGCCTAAACCAGATAGGTGGCAGGGTGAAATTTGTGTGTGGAAATTGATTATTTCTTAGGTTTTTGCCGGCCGCCGGAGGTCATCACGATCGGGTCGGTGCCACCGATGTTTGCCGGATCGGCAAATGAAAGTACTGGTTCATCAGCTAACGCTGCTTTCATATATGCCGTCCAAATTTTTGCTGGGAAAGTTCCACCAGTTACCGAACTTAAACCACCAATTCCATTTAAATTTTGGGTCGCATCATCGCGAAACATTGCAACTGATGTTGCAAGTTGTGGTGTGTATCCCGTAAACCAAGCCGATGCATTCTGTTCGGAAGTTCCAGTTTTGCCAGCAGCTGGTCGACCGAATCCGGCAGTTCCGCCAGTTGCAGTTCCGCTCTTAACCACACCTTGAAGCGCATAAGTTAAATCAGCCATTACCTCTTTGCTAAATACGGTTTGTGGCGTTGGTTTTGCTTCATAAAGTACGCCGCGGTTCGGTCCTAAAACTTTTGTAACCATAAATGGTTTTGCATAAACGCCATTTGCCGCGAATGTTGCATAAGCGGCAGCAACATCAATTACATGCGGACTTGCGGCGCCAAGTACAACTGATGGCGTTGGCATCATCGCAACGGTTTGTGGAATTCCCGCGCGACGAGCTACATCGACAACTTTATCTGGACCAACTTTAATTCCGAGCGGAACATAAACCGTGTTAATTGAGTGCGCCGTGGCAAATGCCAAATTAACTTGGCCCCAACCTTCGTCACCATAATTATTTACTTCGTATTCTTTCCCGAAGTCATCAAATACTTGTGGCGTATCGCCATTCCACATCGAACTAAGCGGAATACCAGCTTCAAGCGCCCCAGCTAACGCAAAGACTTTAAATGTTGATCCAGCGAGTGCAATTGATTGAGTTGCATCATTTAATTGGCGAACTAAATAATCTTTGCCGCCATACATCGCAATAATTTCGCCGGTCCCTGGACGAATTGAAACTAAACCAATATGTAAATTATCTGGAACTTTCTTTGGGGTTTGCTTATCAACGGCATCGACCGCGCCTTGTTGAGCTTTTTCATCCAATGTGGTCTTAACAATTAGACCACCTTTCATTAATTGATCATCATTAAAACCAAGCGCGCGCATTTCTGATTGCACGTTCTGCATCAAATAACCTTTAGGTCCAGCTAGCGAACCAATCGTGACTCGATCGCGCACCTTTGGTAATTTCATTTTGTCGCGCTTGGCTTTATCTAGCCATTTCGATTTAACCATGCCATCTAATACATAGTTGAAGCGCTCTTCTAGGCGTTTTTGGTTATCTTTCGAATAGGAAGGATCGTAAAAACCTGGCGAGCGCAAAATGCTAGCTAATACCGCTGATTGTGGAATTGTTAATTCGCCAACGCTGCGATTGAAATATTGATTTGCGGCAGTTTCAACACCGTATGCACCGCGGCCAAAATAAATTGTATTTAAATAATTTTCCAGAATCTGATCTTTGCTTAATTGATTCTCTAATTTAATCGCAATAACAAGCTCTTTAATTTTGCGCTGAATACTGCGCTCTGGTGATAAAAACGCAGTCTTGGCATATTGCTGAGTAATAGTTGAGCCACCACCGCCGCGGCCGAGTGAAACAATGTTGTCGATAACGGCGCGCGTTAATCCGGTGATGCTAAATGCGCGATTGTTATAAAAGTTGCGATCTTCGGCAGCCATTACTGCTTCGCGCAAATGAAGTGGGATTTTTGCCAGCGGCACAATGGTGCGGTTTTGATCGCCGTAACGACCAATCTCTTTACCATTTGAATATTGGACAACGGTCGCTTGGGTATTTACGAAATCATTTGGATTTGGAATACCGACCGTGAAATAAGCCAAGACGAAGGTAAAAGCGCCGATAACAAAACCAAAGCCCACCAGAAAGATTGCAGCGCGAATTAGTTTTTGGCGGTTCATGGTTAAAGGCTACCCTGCGATGAAATCTTGATCTTCAAGTGTCGGTTTGCGCCGTGGTGGTTTTCGATAAACCCCATCACCGAGCAAATAAGAATGCACTAAATGGTTCCACATGCAGTTTCGACAAACTTCAACTAAATAAACGCGAAATTCGCCATATTCACGTTCCATTTCCAGCAATTCATCGAGCGTTTTGATTCGACCAGAATATTGACCTAATTGATCACCAAAGGTGTATTGAAGTTCTACCAATTTATCTTGTTTACAAACTGGACAATTTCGGTCGGCTTTAATTCCGTGAAATTTAGCGGCGCGCATTAAATACGGATCGGCATCGCAGGCATCAATCGTGCCGCGGAAAACTCCCATCAAAGTTGCGCGTTTATCTAATGAATAATCAATAAATGCGCGCTTTGATTTCACGGGGCTAAGCCTAATTGTCTTAAGGTGACCAAGTGAAAGAGTTCTGGCGCTTGGTCACCGAGAAAAACCTGCGAAGACTCTTAGCCCTGCGTTGGAGCGGCCAATTAACTGATGGAATTTTCCAAAGCGGGCTCGCCTCCTTTGTTTTATTTTCCCCGGAGCGACAAGCAAGTGCGATGGCTGCGGCGTTAGGTTTTACGGTGGTTTTGTTGCCATATTCGCTAGTTGGTCCATTGGTCGGAACAGTTCTAGATAAATTTCCACGCCAGCGAATCGCTTTTTTTGCAAATACCTTCCGAGTTTTGATTTTAATATTTATTTCCTATTTGGTTTTTACCGGAATCGGCGGTGTGCTCCTAATAATTTCCGTGTTATTCGCTTTCGCTGCAAATCGTTTGTTGTTAGCTGGATTATCGGCCGGGCTACCACTGATGATTGATCGCACGAGATTAATTGGCGCCAATGCCATCGCAGTTACTGGTGGATCAATCTTTTTGGTTTTAGGTGGTGGCGTTGGTTTAACAATTCGGCAATCGCTAGATCGAATTGGCAATGCCGATAAATCTGATGGTGTCCTTTTAATGGTGGCAGCCTTTGGTTATTTGATTGCCACTTTGTTAAGCCTTCGAATTAAGAAATTTGAATTGGGACCGCTGCCGCATGAAGATAAAACAAATCATGCGCTACGCGAGGGAATTGCATTTTTGCGCCAGCATAATGATGCAGCGCGAGGAATATTTGCTACATCGATTCAGCGCGGTGGTCTTACTGCGTTAATTATTGTGGCGTTATTACTTGAGCGAAATACTTTTCATGATCCGACTGATTCCGAAGCGGGACTTGCCGGAGTTGGCTTAGCCCTTTCGATCGCCGCATTCGGCGTCGCACTTGGCGCAGTAATCGCACCATATGGCGCCGAAAAATTTGGCCGCCATCGTTGGATTAGATATATGGCTTATGGCTCTGCGGTAACGCCAATTTATTTAGGACTTGCACAAAATGTGACCGCACTTTATTTAACCGCATTTGTTGCCAGTATGTGCGGTCAAAGTATGAAGGTCACAAATGATGCACTGGTGCAATCGAAAATTACAGATGACTATCGCGGTCGAACTTTCGCGATTTATGACACCACCACAAATACTGCGATTGTTATTAGCGCTTTGTTAGCAGCAGTGGCCACACCAAATAGTGGGCAAACTTTGTTGGTGCCAACTGCCATTTCGCTAATTTATTTAGCGCTGGGGTTATTTGTGCTCCGCCCACCACGCAGTTAACGCTGCAACTGCCGCATCATGTTCGAGCGGACCGTTTTCTAATCTGAGTTCTAATAAATAAGCCAAAGCTTTTCCGACAACAGGTGATGGTCCAATCCCTAAAATCTGCATTACTTCGGCGCCATCTAAATCTGGCCTGATTGCAGCCAACTCTTCTTCGGCTGAAAGTCGCGCAATTCGCGCCTCTAATTCGTCATAAGTTTTAGAAAGCAGCGCAGCTTTTCGTTGGTTTCGAGTAGTGCAGTCAGCGCGAGTTAATACATGTAAATGCGTTAATAATTCACCAGCGTCTCGAACATAACGACGTACTGCCGAATCGGTCCATTCGCCTTCGCCATATCCATGAAAGCGGAGATGAAGCGCGACCAGTTTTTCAACTGATTCGATTATTTCATTGCTAAAGCGGAGCTTTTTTAAGCGCTCTTTCGCCATGCGAGCGCCAACAACTTCGTGGTGATGAAACGAAACACCACCACCTGGCAAGAGCGCGCGCGTCTTCGGCTTTCCAATGTCATGCAATAGCGCAGCTAAGCGAATTACTAAATTTGGCCCACCTAATCGATCTTCTAATTCAATGGCTTGCTCTAAAACCGTTAATGAATGTTCGTAAACATCTTTATGGTGATGATGTTCGTCAATTTCTAGTTGTAATTTTGGAATTTCCGGCAGAATTTTTTCGGCCAGATTAGTTGCAACCAAAATGGCAATTCCGTTGCGCGGTTTATCCGACATTAACAACTTTGTTAATTCGATTTGAATTCGTTCGGCTGAAACAATTGAAATTCGTTCGGCCATTTCACGCATGGCTCGCAAAACTTCTGGCGCAACTTCAAAACCTAATTGCGCTGCAAATCTAGCCGCACGCATCATCCGAAGTGGATCATCGTCAAATGATTGTTCTGGTGTCACCGGCGTACGCAGGACTTTTGCCGCTAAATCTTTTAACCCCTCAAATTGATCAATAAATTCTGGAGTTTCGCCAGTCAATTCCAGCGCCATTGCATTTACCGTGAAATCGCGGCGCGATAAATCGCCTTCGATATTTTCACCAAATTTCACTTCTGGCTTGCGCGAATCTTTTTCGTAAACATCGCTTCGATATGTTGTAATTTCGACTGTAGTTTCGCCACGTTTTCCAGCAACTGTTCCGAATTCGATTCCGGTATCCCAAACATTTTCGGCCCAAGAATTTAAAATCTTTTTTGTAATTTCTGGCTTAGCGTTTGTTGTGAAATCTAAATCGTTTCCAAGTCGACCTAAAATTGCATCGCGCACGGGACCGCCAACAAGGGCTAATTTGTATCCCTCATCTTTAAATGCGCGCGCGAGAGAACTCGCTAATGGTGCTCGTTCAACAAGTGAACGAACGGCGAGTTCTTTTGCGGCGCCAAGTGCGCTACTCACAGTAGATAGTTTAACCTTGCGCTATGACCCCGGCACCTAGTGCGGGCGGCGAAGGATCTGTTAGAAATAAGAAGAATTACCGCCGCGCCAAACGAGTAGATGAAGTCAGCGCAGGCGGACTTGTAATTGATGTAACTGGTAGTTACGGCTTACTTATCGGCCGAATCGATGTCAAAGATGTCACGCGCGAGCGTCTGCTCTGGTCGCTACCAAAAGGCCATATCGAAGTTGGTGAAACTCCAGAAGAAGCTGCACTTCGTGAAGTTGCCGAAGAGACTGGAATTGAAAGTGAAATTTCACGCCAACTTGGCGTAATTGATTTCTGGTTTATGGCTAGCGGAAAACGAATTCATAAAACAGTGCATCATTATTTATTCCGCGAAATTGGTGGGAAATTAGCGCCACAAATTACTGAAGTTGATGAAGTTAAATGGTTTCCGCTTGATGAGATCGTAACTCGCCTGGCATATCCTGATGAAAAGAAGTTGATTGCAAAACATGGCGAGCTACGGATATGAAACGGGTCCTATTAGCGATTTTATTAATTTTAATTCCACTCCCAACGGCCACTGCTGCAAGTAACCAAATAATTCTGACCGATAAGCCTTACCGCGAATATGATGGAAAATTTTTAAAAAATAATTTAGAGGCTGATTTGGCTCCAGCTGGTCGGTTGGGCCAAAAAGTATTTGCACCTTTGAATCGGCCAAGAGTTTGGGTAATTGATCCAGCTTTGATTGAAGATATTTTGCAATATCAAGTTGACCAGGATTCAATTGTCGCGCTTAATTGGTTAAATCAATTAAAGCGAGAATCGGCTCGCGACAGCGTCTTTGCGACCGCTTACGCAAATCCGGATGTCAAACTTGCAAATCGAATTTCACCTAGTGAATTAAAGTTTTATTACATATTTGGCCAAGGATTGTTAAGTAAAGAACTTGGTCGCCCCGTTTATAGCGCCGAAATCGGTGGCTGGAATTTAGGCCGGAGCAATTTAACGAACGAGAACTTTTACGATTATCAAACAGCAAGAAGAGCGCTTCGGAATTTAGTAACGGTTATTCCAGCAATTGAAGTTGAAACTGATCGCGCAAAATTGGCAAAAATGTTGACGCTCGGATTAACTCGGAGTGAGCGGGATACTTTGGTGGCCAATTATTTGGCCGGCAACCAGAAGACAATCAATAAATTACGAGTAGTTGGCGGTAAATATCGTTTAACAACCGATAAAGAAAAACTACCAATCACGCTGGTAAATGATTTTGAAAATCCAGTAACCGTTAAATTGGAATTTGAACCACTCAACGCCCGCATTAAATTTCCAAAATTTGAAGCTGTTGAATTAAAACCAAAATCTCGAGTTCAGATTCCGGTTCAGGTCACCAATATTGCGGCAGGAGAATCAACGGTAATTGCTCGCTTTGTGAATGAAAAAGAGGAGCAAGTTGGCGGCGAAGCTGATTTAAATATCGTTTCTTCGGTTATTTCGCCACTAGTGGCGTGGTTTACTACTGGTGCCGCTATTTTGTTATTACTGGCAGCGGTAGTGCAGAGCGTTCGACGAATCAGGAGATCGCGCAATGAAAAGCCATGATCTCTTCCGCGCCTCTTCCATCATGGCGCTGGGCACAATAATTTCGCGAATAGCTGGCTTTATTCGAAGTGTTTTAACGGTGGCCGTACTTGGCACTGCGCTGTTAGCGGATACCTTCAACGTTGCGAACACAATGCCAAACATTATTTATAACCTAATGGTTGGCGGTGCGCTTACCGCTATTTTTGTGCCGCAACTTGTTAAAGCGATGGATCATGCAGATGAAGGAAGTGATTTTGCTTCGCGTTTGTTAACGACCATAAGTGCGATTTTGCTTGGGTTAACTTTGATCGGAATAATTTTCGCTCCATGGCTGGTTCGAATTTATGCGCCGGAATTTGCCACGCCAGGTTTTGAACATGAATATCAAATTTCAATTGAATTTATGCGTTATTGCTTACCGCAAATATTTTTCCTTGGAATTTTTACCATGTTAGGTCAGATTGCAAATTCACGTGGCTCGTTTGCGCCGTTAATGTGGGCGCCAATTGCAAACAACATCGTTGGCATTATTTTGATGTCATATTTCTTAGTATTTATTCCGAAATTTAACGCCCAGACTATTACTACTGGCCAAATTCAATTACTTGGAATTGGCACCACGCTCGGTGTTGTTGCCCAAGCGTTGGTTTTAGTTCCGGCGGTACGCCGCACTAACTTTCATTTAAAAATTCGATTTGGCCTTCATGGGTTAGGTAAATCGTTCTCACTTGCTGGTTGGACTTTGGTCTATGTATTAATTTCACAACTTGGTTACTTAATTACAGTTCAAGTGGCAACCAGCGCTGCGATCCGTAGCGCTAAGGCAGGTATTACTACTGGTGTTGGAATCACGCCATACACCAACGCTTACTTCGTATTTTTATTGCCTTATTCAATTGTCACAATTTCGCTCATTACTGCTCTATTGCCGCACATATCGAAGTTGGCGCATACTGGAAAAATTTCAGAAGTTAAAGATGAAATTCTTCGCGCAATCCGTACCGTCGCGGTAATTACGATTCCGGCGGGCGCAGCTTTCTTCTTCTTTGG
>CAYFKK010000018.1:7816-10791 GCA_964343655.1 uncultured Actinomycetes bacterium
AAGTGGGTCACAGTTGGCTTAGCTGCTGCATTCTCAATTAGTTATCTAGTTGGTCTGCCTTACACGCTACATCTATTAAAACGTCATACCGGAAAAATTAATTTGTCAGAATTTTTACCGCAGCATTTAACGTTAACTTTGGCTTCAATACTGGTGATGGCGCCAATTTATTTAATCACTAGATGGGTTGGCGAAGTTTCGGGAATTATTCGCGTGATCGAGTTGTTATTGGTAATAGTTGTTGGTGCGGGTGGCTACTTCCTCTTAGCCCGCGCAATGAAGGTGGCCGAAGTTGCAACTTTTACGCAATTCGTTCGCAAGGTTTTACCTAGATAAAGGGAATAATGAGCAATTCAATGAGCGAAGTTAAAAATTTAGTAATTGTTGGCTCTGGTCCAGCTGGATACACCGCAGCCATTTATGCAGCCCGCGCACAATTAAATCCAGTTGTGTATGAAGGTTCGGTCACTGCAGGCGGTGCGCTCATGAATACAACAGAGGTAGAAAATTTCCCAGGGTTTCGCGATGGCATCATGGGTCCAGATTTAATGGATCACATGAAAGCGCAAGCAAAGAAATTTGGTGCCGAACTAATTAATGATGACATCGTTGAAATGCAATTAGGTGGCGATGTAAAAACGCTAAAAGATGGATCCGGTAATACCATCAAAGCAAAATCCGTAATTTTGGCCATGGGCTCGGCTTATAAGGAAATTGGTTTGGAGAGCGAAAAACGTTTATCCGGCCGCGGAGTTTCTTGGTGCGCCACTTGTGACGGTTTCTTCTTCCGCAATCAAGAAATTGCAGTTGTCGGTGGCGGTGATTCAGCGATGGAAGAGGCGAATTTCCTAACTAAGTTTGCTTCAAAAGTTGTCGTGATACATCGCCGCGATCAGTTACGCGCCTCAAAAATTATGGCTGACCGTGCAAAAGCAAATCCGAAGATTGAATTTTTATTTAATACCGAAGTCACTGAAGTAATCGGTACTGACAAAGTCGAAGCGCTAGAACTTCGCAATACCGTGACTGGTGATAAGAGTAAGCGTGATTTCACTGGTTTATTTGTGGCAATTGGCCATGCGCCGCGAAATGAATTGATTACTGGTCAAATCACGTTAGATGGCGAAGGCTATGTGGTCACCGAAGGAAAGAGCACCCGGACCAATTTGCGCGGAGTTTTTGCTTGTGGCGATTTGGTAGACCACACTTATCGCCAAGCAATTACCGCAGCGGGATCTGGTTGCCAAGCAGCGCTAGATGCCGAAAAGTTTTTAAGTCACTAAATTAAGAAAAATAAAGAAAGAGGAGAAGATGAGCGCAGCAGAGAAGGTAACAGCCGCAAATTTTGAGCAGGTTGTTTTAAATAGTCCAACCCCAGTATTGGTTGATTTCTGGGCTGAATGGTGTGGACCGTGCCGCCAAGTTGCGCCGATTCTTGATGAGATTGCTGCAGAACATGGCGATAAGTTAAAGATCGTTAAGTTAAATACCGACGAAGAATCTTCAATTGCAATTAAATATGGCGTGGCATCGATTCCGACGCTTCATGTATTTAAAGGCGGTCAGGTTGTTAAGACTGTAGTTGGTGCAAAACCAAAGCCAATGTTGTTAAAAGATTTAGCTGAATTTATTTAAGCTAACTAATTCAGCGCTATGAACAATCTTCGAATTGGCGATAGTGGTGATGTCGTAAATGAAGTCATCACTTCGCTAAATCGAATTGGATTGCTAGATAGCAAACCGACAAATTTTGATGCGTCAGTAAAAGCTGCCGTCTCTGCCTTTCAACAGCGGCGCGGCTTAACTGTTACTGGTGAAGTAAATCAAGAGACTTTTAATGCGCTAGAAGAAGCGCGTTGGAAATTAGGAGATCGTTCACTTTATTTAACGCCATCGCCATTATTGCGCGGTGACGATGTGGCAGCGTTGCAATCACGATTAACTGAGATGGGTTTTGATTGTGGTCGAGTTGATGGAATCTTCGGCCCAGTCACCGAAAAGGCAGTTAAAGAATTTCAAAAATCTGTTGGCACTGAGGTTGACGGCAAATGTGGACCGGCGACATTTACTGCGCTAATTAGATTGCAGCGAAGTGTTTCCGGTGGTGCGCCGGCACAATTGCGCGAAACTGTAAAGCAGATGAATCGTGGACCAGCTTTGGCTGGAAAAGTTGTGGTCTTAGATCCATATGATGATTTGTCTTATGACATTGCTGCTAGAACAGAAGGTCGCTTGCTTGCTCTTGGCGCCAGCGTTTTCTTAACTCGCGGTCCTCAAAACAATCCAATTGAAAGCGATCGAATTAAATTGGCAAATAGTTCTGGCGCCGATTTAATGATCTCGTTAGGTTTTGATAAATATCAAAACGAGAAAGCACATGGCGTAGCTACTTTTTATTATGGCGCGGTAACTCATGGCGTTCATTCAATTGTTGGCGAGCGCTTTGCATCTTTAGTGCAGCGTGAAATTTGTGCTCGTACTGATCTTCAGAACAATCGCACTCATGTAAAAACTTGGGATATTTTGCGTTTAACGCAATGTCCGACAGTGCGAATCGATCTAGGTTATGAAAGCAATCAGGGCGATGTCGAACGTTATTCGCGGGCGGAGTTTCGAGATTTAATTGCCGAGTCATTGGTGATTGCAATCCAGCGCCTTTATTTGGCGGCCGAAGATGATGCCAAAACCGGAACGCTTCGAATTTCAGACTTAAAACGCGCCGGACTTCGCTTGTAACACTTTCGGTAAGATAGGTAGATGTCCGAGCTAAATCGCTTACATACTGGTGATTCGCTCGCGCTGGAAAATCGCTTTGCCAATCGCGCTGGTGGCATGGTGGCCAGCGAAATTCGTGCGCTATTCGCCGTTGCATCAAGACCCGAAATTGTTTCACTAGCTGGTGGCATGCCAAATCTTTCGGCCTTACCGATGGAGATGATGGCCGATGTTGTGCATGACTTAATTTCAAAACAGGG
>CAYFKK010000019.1:0-9325 GCA_964343655.1 uncultured Actinomycetes bacterium
CTTGTGGTCCAGCAGTTAAACCGGTTTTTACTTCATCAAAAATTAAAATAATTCCGTATTCGTTGCAAAGTTCGCGAACTCGTTCTAAGTAACCTTCATCTGGCACAACAATTCCGATGTTCTCTAAAACTGGCTCCATTATTAAGCAGGAAATAGTTGCAGCATGTTTTTGGAATACGCGCTCTAGCGCTTCGGCATTGTTGTATGGCACAACGTGGACTTCACCCGCTATTGCTGTTGCTGGAACGTAAGGAATTGGATCCTCTGGCGATCCAATCTTGTCTAGCGGTGGCTTAGTTGAAACCATCAGCGAATCACCACTGCCGTGGTAACCACCCTCAATCTTTACGATGCCATCTTTCTTGGTGTAAGCCCGAGCTGTGCGAATCGCATAAAGGGTTGATTCAGTTCCCGAGTTGGTAAAGCGAATTTGTTCGATTCCGAAGCGTTTGCAAAGGCGTTCGGCTGCGTCGCGTGAAATTGGCGATGGGCTCGTAAATAGCGTGCCTACATCCAAAGCCTTTTTGAGTTCAGCCATCACATCATCATTTAGATGGCCCACCAACATCGCGCCAAATCCCATTGATAAATCGAGCATTTTGCGGCCATCGCTATTTGTCATCCAGGCGCCTTTAGCGGAAGTGATTGAAATTGGCCATGGATCAAATGCTTGGAAAGATGAGTGAACACCAAGTGGAGTAGAAACTTTTGCTTTATTAATTTCAACGCCAGAGTTGGCATTAACTTTATTGAAAAGATCTAACTGTTCTTGAATTTTTTTCTTAATAACTTCGCGATCCACTGGCTTTGCTGGGCCATAAGTCGCCCGAAAGGTCTGCGGATGGTTGGTAATAGTTTTCATAGCTGTGTAGAAACTTCAAAGGCTAGTTCAACTTTCGAACTAATAGTTTTGAGTATCAGGCTCCTACCGAGGTTTTGTTGCATTTAAGTATATCAACTTAAAAAGTAAAGGCAACCCCCGCGTATTTACGCATGAAAACCCAACTTTAATAAATTAAATCTACTTCGCCCATTCGGTAAGCAATGTGTTCAAAACTTGGACAATTCCAAATGTTTAAATCTGCTTTTGCGCCAACTGTTAAATGTCCTATGTCGTCTCGTTGTAATGCAAGTGCGCCACCTTTTGTTGCAGAATAAAAAGCTTGCGCTGGAGTAAAACCCATTTCTCGAATTGCCAATGACATCACGATTGGCATTGAAGTTAAATATGAGGAACCGGGATTGCAATCAGTTGCCAGCGCAACTTTTACGCCAGCTGCAAAATAACGTTTGGCATCTGGATATTTAGATTTGGTAAAAAATTCTGCGCCCGGCAGCAATGTTGCAACGACTCCGGCGCTCGCTAATTTTTCTATCGTGTCGTCAGAAACAAAAGTGCAGTGATCGACTGATGCCAGTTTCATCTCTGCCGCCAAATCAGCGCCACCACTTTCGCCTAATTGATTGCCATGAATCCGCCCCATTAATCCTTTGGCTTTACCAGCTTTGATTATTTCGCGGGCTTCTTCGACAGTGAAAGCACCAGAATCACAGAAGACATCAATCCATTTTGCAAATGGCGCACAGGCATCGAGCATTTCGCCAGTCACCAGTTTCAAATAATCATTGCGATCGATCCCATCGGGCACGACGTGAGCACCTAGGTATGTTGTTTCTGTTGAAAATTCTTTGGCAACTTCCAAAATTTTCTTCTCGGTTTCAACGTCTAAGCCATAACCAGATTTAATTTCTATAGTTGTCGTGCCAGATTTGCGCGCTCGATCAACGATTGATTTGGTGTGCGCTCTTAAATCATCTTTACTCGCGGCGCGAGTCGCAGCAACGGTGGTTTTAATTCCACCTGATGCATATTTTTCCCCGGCCATCCGCGCCACATAATCTTTGTGGCGATCACCTGCAAAAACTGCATGGGTATGCGAATCAACAAACCCCGGCGCAACTACGCCATTGTTGGCATCAATTGCGGAATCGGCGCTAGGTGCTTTCGAATTTTCACCAATCCATGCAACTTTTCCGCCATCAATAATTAACCCAGCATTATTGATGATTCCTAAATTTTCATCGGAATTAGTTATTAATTGACCGATGTTTTTTATTAATTGTGAAGCCATCAAGCTTCTTTCATCGGAATTCGCACATGACGTTCTTTTGCAACTTCATCGGCCAATTCGTAACCAGCATCAACGTGTCGAATTACGCCCATACCTGGATCATTCGTCAAAACTCGTCGTAATTTTTCGCTAGCTAATTTTGTGCCATCAGCAACTGAAACTTGTCCGGCGTGAATTGAACGACCAATTCCAACGCCACCACCATGGTGAATCGAAACCCAAGAGGCGCCAGAGGCCGTGTTAACCAATGCATTTAATAATGGCCAATCGGCAATCGCATCTGATCCATCTAACATCGCTTCGGTTTCGCGATATGGGGAGGCAACCGAACCACAATCTAAATGATCGCGACCAATCACAATTGGTGCCGAAACTTCGCCCTTCGCCACCATTTCATTAAATCGTTCACCAGCTAAATGGCGCTCGCCATAACCCAACCAACAAATGCGCGCCGGCAGACCTTGATAAGCAACTTTTTCACCAGCTTTTCTAATCCAACGTTCTAGCGGTTCGTTATCTGGAAATAATTCCATTACCGCTTTATCAGTTGCCGCAATATCTTTCGGATCGCCACTAAGCGCTACCCATCGGAACGGTCCCTTACCTTCACAAAATAGCGGGCGAATATAAGCAGGAACAAAACCTGGAAAATCAAAGGCGCGGGAATAACCGTGCAACATTGCTTCACCGCGAATTGAATTTCCGTAATCAAAAACTGTTGCACCGCCATCCATAAAACCGACCATGGCTTCGACTTGTTTTGCCATGGCAGCGCGAGAACGTTTTGTAAATTCTTCTGGATCGCGCTTTGCAAAATCGTGCCACTCTTCAACGGTCACGCCTTCTGGTAAATACGAAAGCGGATCATGTGCCGAGGTTTGATCAGTGACAATATCAATCGGGGCGCCACGCTTTAAAAAGTCAGCAAAAATAGATGCCGCATTAGCTTTTAAACCAATGCTGTAACCCTTCCGTTCCGCTTTTTTCTTTTCGGCAATTTCAAGCGCTTCTTCGACGTTGTCGGTCCACATATCTAAGTAACGATGATCAACGCGTCGCTGTAATCTGGAAGCATCAACGTCAACACAAATCGCCACACCATCATTCATTGTGATTGCTAATGGTTGCGCGCCACCCATTCCACCAACGCCACCAGTTAAAGTAATTGTTCCAGCTAATGTGCCATTGAAATCTTGGTTAGCAACTGCGGCAAAAGTTTCATATGTACCTTGCAGGATTCCCTGTGTTCCGATGTAGATCCATGAACCTGCTGTCATCTGGCCATACATTGTTAAACCAGCAGCTTCTAACCGGCGGAATTCTGGCCAATTTGCCCAATCGCCAACTAAGTTTGAATTTGCGATGAGCACGCGCGGTGCCCATTCGTGTGTTTGAAAAACTCCAACTGGACGACCAGATTGCACCAACATGGTTTCGTCATCTTTCAATGTTTTTAAAGTGCGAATTAACGCGTCATAGGATTTCCAATCACGCGCTGCTTTTCCAGTGCCGCCGTAAACAACTAAATCTTCTGGGCGTTCGGCAACTTCAGGATCGAGATTGTTTTGCAACATTCGAAAGGCGGCTTCTTGCTGCCAACCTAAAGTTGAAAGCCCGCTTCCATGTGGTGAATGAATTACTCGACTCATGCCAACGCTCCGATTTCTTTTTCAACTGCATTTAATATTTCACCAGATTTAACTAAGCCAACCGCAGCTTCGATTTCAGGCGATAACCACCGATCTTGGCCAGGTCCAGCAACTTTTTTACGCAAGGTTTTAATTGCAGCATCTGTTCCGGGAGCTGCCGTTAGTGGAGTTCGCATATCTATCGCACGCGCGGCAATCATTAATTCAATGGCAATTACTCGTGCGAATGCATCAACTGCGCGGCGCAATTTCCGTGCCGCATGCCAACCCATCGAAACGTGATCTTCTTGCATGGCCGATGATGGAATTGAATCAACCGAAGCTGGAACAGCTAATCGTTTCATTTCGCTAACTAATCCTGCTTGGGTGTACTGCGCAATCATCATGCCACTATCAACACCGGGATCTTGCGCTAAAAATGGGGTTAATCCAAATGATCGATGTTCATCCAACATTCGATCACTTCGACGTTCGGACATCGAAGCGGCATCGGCAATTGAAATTGCTAGGAAATCTAAAACATGAGCAATTGGTGCGCCATGGAAATTACCGTTACTACTTACATCGCCTGTCGGCAAAACAATTGGGTTATCAATAATGGAATTTAATTCTCGTTCGGCAACAGATTTTGCGTGCGCAACGGTGTCGCGTGCCGCACCAGCAACTTGCGGTGCGCAACGCAATGAATAGGCATCTTGAACACGCGAATCTTCTTTGCCGGCATGTGATTTAACTAGTGGCGAATCCGAAAGCAATTTAGCCAAATTTTTTGCCGAAGCTAATTGACCAAGTTGGGGGCGGATTTTATGAAGATGTTCTTGGAAAACTCGATCAGTTCCAAGTAGCGCTTCGACACTTAACGCTGCCGTTATATCTAAAGTCTTCAAAAGTTTTTCGATATCAGCCAGCGCCATTACTAATTGTCCGAGCATGCCGTCAGTGCCATTAATTAATGCCAGACCCTCTTTCGATGAAAGTTCGACTGGTTTAATTCCAGCCGCTTTAAGTGCAACTTCAGTTGCTACAACATTTCCGGTTTTATCAATAACTTCGCCCTCACCCATGGCGACTAGCGCGCAAGCCGAAAGCGGAGCTAAATCACCGGAACAACCTAATGATCCATATTCGCGCACAACTGGGGTAATTCCAGCATTTAATATTTCGGCATAAACATTTACCGTTTCAACTTTAACACCAGAATATCCGCGACAAATCGTGGCTAACCGAAGCGCCATCAATGCCCGGACAACTTCCACTTCAACTATTTCACCACTTCCAGCTGCGTGCGAACGGATTAACGATCGCTGCAATTGGGCACGCATGTCGGCATCAATAAATTTGCGAGCAAGTGCACCAAAGCCAGTTGAGATTCCGTAAACCGGGGTTTCAGAAGCTGCTAATGAATCAATAATGGCTCGAGATTTTTTAATGGCAGAAATTGCTTCATCCGAAATTCGAATCTTTGCATTTTCTCTCGCAATCGCGATTAATTCGGTTGCGGTCAAACCATTTGTTCCAAGCAGAATTTCTGCTGGCATTTATCCCTCCACCAAGTTAGATAAGATTTACTCTCGCAAGGTTATCTAAAAGAGGCATAAATGGCACTACACAATGACCCAAATTGGTTGCGCGCAGGCAACTGGTTTGCCAAAGGCGTAAGTAGTTGCGATTTTGCCATCGTTGGAGTTGGAGCTTCAAAAAGTGCGCTGACGCCAAACCAAGCGCAGCAAAGTCCGAATTCAATTCGGGAAGCGCTTATGCGTTATTCGACATTTCATGCCACTAAAAATGTTGAACTAACTAATTTGTCGGCATCTGATTTTGGTGATGTAGCAGATCCAGATGATCAAACTAAAACAATTTCGGAATTAATTAACATGTTTGCCAAAGCTAAAACTTTAATTTTGCTAGGCGGCGACAATTCCATTACATATTCTGGGGTGAGCGCACTCGGCAAAGATGTGGGTGTGATTACGCTTGATGCACACCATGATGTCCGAGATGGAGTTTCAAATGGATCGCCAATTCGGCAATTGGTTGAATCTGGTCTGCCTGGTAAAAATATCGTCCAAATTGGCATTAATGATTTCGCTAATTCAAAGTTTTATGCCGATCGCGTTAGAGATTACGGAATTCAAGTAATTAGTCGAAGTAATTTTGATGCCAAACAGTCCGCGAAATTTGCTCTTGAAAAATTGGCTCACTGCCAGAAAATTTATCTAGATATTGATCTTGATGTTTGCGATCGCTCGTTTGTGCCAGCAGCTCCCGCTGCGATGCCAGGCGGAATTTCAGCGTCGGAATTGCGCGAAATCGTTGGCGAGATTGCCATGGATAAGCGCGTAATCGGTTTTGATATTACTGAGATAGATTCATCTATTGATGCGCCCGATCAGAGAACTTCTCGATTGGCCGCACTTTGCGTATTGGAGATAGCTGCAAGCAAATGCCTCGTTTACTAGTTCTGATGGGTTCGGGCGAGAACAGCCCGGCAATGGTTACGCCACACCAAAAAATCCTTAAAGCGTTTGGCAAAGATTCGGTTCGTTTAAATTTAGATACGCCATATGGTTTTCAAGAAAACGCTGATGAATTAACAGAGCGAATTCGCGGATATTTCAACACCAATGTTGGCTTTGAAATTAAAGATGTAAAAGCTAGAACTAAAGATGCGAATTCAGTTACTGATGAAATTCGATCTGCTGATTGGGTTTTCTCTGGTCCAGGTAGCCCGACTTATGCGTTAAATGTTTGGCGCGCAACTGGTGCCGATAAAGCGCTCGCTGATTTATTAGATCGCGGCGCATTGGTACTTGCATCAGCGGCTGCGATGTCAATTGGTTCCAAGGTCATGCCGGTTTATGAAATGTACAAAGTTGGCGAAGATCCATTTTGGCTCGAAGGTTTAAATTTGTTAGAGAAAGCAATTGGCAAAAAAGCTGCGGTAATTGCGCATTACAACAATACGCAAGGTGGAAATCATGACACCAGGTATTGCTTTGCTGGCGAGCGGCGATTTAAAGTTTTGGAATCGCAACTTGATAGCGACACTGGAATTCTCGGAATCGATGAGCACACTGGAATTGCAATCGACTTAGATTCACAGACAGCTGAAGTTTTCGGAAAAGGCAATGTGACTTATCGATTAAATGGTGACGAGAAGGTTTATCCAACAAAATCTATGATTCAGAATTTATTTGAATAAGGTCTACTCGTGAAGTCTTTTCAAATTGCGATTGTTGGTGCTGGGCCAGCTGGTTATTTTGCCGCTCAAGCATTACAGAATTTGGAAAGCGAAGAATTAAAATTTCAAATTGATTTAATCGAGCGGCTACCAACTCCGTGGGGTTTAGTTCGAAGCGGTGTGGCACCAGATCATCCAAAAATAAAGAGCGTTTCCAAAGTTTTTGAAAAAATTGCTACAGCTGGAAATGTAAATTTATTTGGCAATATTGAAGTTGGCACTGATATATCAATGGCGACCCTTCAAGAAAAATATGACGCAGTAGTAATTGCAACTGGTGCATCTGTCGGTAAAAAGCTCGGAATTCCGGGCGAAGATTTACCAGGAAACCTTTCATCAGCTGATTTTGTTCCTTGGTATAACGGCCATCCTGATTTCTCAAACCTAGAAATTTCATTTGATTGCGAAACTGCCGTTGTAATTGGCGCTGGAAATGTGGCAATGGATGTGGCGCGGATGTTGGCACTTGATCCAACGGAATTAGATCCAACTGATACCGCGGAGTATGCAATCGCTGCGTTAAAGAAAAGTAAAATTCGTAAGGTTTACATCTGCGCCCGGCGTGGCCCAGAATTTGCCGCTTTTACTGCGCCAGAACTTCGGGAATTGAAAGATTTAGAACATACCAATGTAATTATTAGTAAAACCACAATCGACGATGCAATTTTCCGTGCCGGCGAAAATCCGGAAAAACATGTAAAAAGTAATTTAGATGCCATGGCGCTTTTAGCCGAACGGTCAAACACTAATCATGAGCGTACGATGCAATTTGAATTTGGCTGGGTCCCAACTGCAATTAAGGGAAACGGCAAAGTCGAAGAAGTTGTATTCAATGAGGGCAAAGAATCAGTTAAATGCGGTCTTGTGATTTCGGCTATCGGATATACCTCAAAACCAATTCCTGATGTGGATTTCAAAAATCAAGAAGGTTTTGTATCTGGAAATACCTATGTTGTTGGCTGGGCTAAACGCGGACCATCGGGTGTGATTGGAACAAATAAGAGTGATGCTGCAGATGTAATGGAATTATTGGTTTCAAAATTAGGAAATCCAAAACCGAAATTTGATCTAATTTCAGAATTACCAAATAAAAAGATTGTGACGCAAGGAATTTGGGAGAAAATTAATGCCGCTGAAATCGCAAATGGCGAATCAGTTGGGAAACCTAGAATTAAGGCGGTAAATCGCGATGATTTACTCTCCCTGGGCGGTCTCTAGTAGTATCCGCGAGTCGAAAATTTAATATTGCGCCCGTAGCTCAACGGATAGAGCATTTGACTACGGATCAAAAGGTTAGAGGTTCGAATCCTCTCGGGCGCGCTTCTTAGTACCGATCTGCCGGTGCTGGAGCTCTAATAATTGGCCATTTAGATTGTGGAATTTTTAGATAGCTCCACCATTCTTTATAGAAATCTTCACGCGATATTCCAAATACTTGTTGGAAAACTTCACTCCAATTTGAATTGGTATTCAAAGCCTTATGGAATTTAAATAAGTTATCAAAACCACCGTATTTAGCTACCAATAATTGGGCAGCATAGAAGTTCATGGAGTAAGAACAGTCGTCTGGCCAAAATTTCTCTTTTCCTTCTGCGTACTGCAAATCTCTAGGGCAAATTGTGTTTGGTTTTGCGCCCACCAAGCGTCCCGATTCTTTAAATTTGATATAAGAACCATTTTTATTTGTTAAATCATTTGCAACCAAAATGCCTACTAATTGCGCAGTACCTTCGCGAATCCAAGCAGGAATTTGATATTTATTTCCCGTGTAAGCGACATCCCCGTACTCTGCCTGTACTTCATAAAAAATGGCCATGTCGTGTGCTACGAAGTAACTCAAGAATTTTTTATCTTCTTTAGTTAACCGATAACCATTTGCCATCGGCTGTCCCATTTTTCCGATACGAATACCACCGCTTCCAATGTCGGCAGTTGCACAATAAATGGCTTCTTCGCCTTCCGGAATATATGGTGGATTACAGCTCGCAGTCTTTGCAAAAGTCTTAAAAACTTCTGATCTGTATTCTTCAGTATCACCAAATGCCCAAATTGGAGTTTGAACTAATTTGAGACCATTCCCAACCAAAACATCACCAATATACTTAATCGTTTCTACCGTGGTTTTTTCCCAATCTTTTGAGTATCCATCCTGTAGGTAGATTTGATATTTTGAGTTGCTATTAACTTTTCGCTTGCGCCACTTATTCCAATCGGCTTTTACTAATTTTTCTAATTGAGTTTCAGTAATTTTTGAAAATTTAGATACAAATTTAGAATTCTCACCTTCGCCCGCGGCGGGC
>CAYFKK010000019.1:9335-10475 GCA_964343655.1 uncultured Actinomycetes bacterium
CATTTAAATCAATTCTCCATAAACCTCTAGCGCAAATTAATGGATCCCCATCTAAATTAGTTTTAGCGCCTTCTTCTAGGCATTTTCTTCCAGGCGCTGCGATGTCATATGGAATAGTCTCAACCGCTCGAACTGAATCTGCAGATGATATTGGCACCGACAAAATAGTAATTAATGGCAACAAATGAGTAAGAATTAATTTACGCATCACTTGATTTAATCACCAACCTCTCCCAACGGATCGTTAGGTCTCGAATCACCAGAAGCCGGAGTAATCCCCGGCTGGCCCAAATTTCACGAAGTTGCGAGATGACCGGGGTCCGCTTGGCAGCTGAGTCATAAATCTGCATGGCGTAAGTCTGTCGCAGATATCACCAACTCCCCACAAGCGCGCAATTGCGCCTTTGTTCACCCTGACTTAACATAGGTTACCTGCTAGTGAACAGGAGAGGTCAATGGCGACCGCGACAATTAAGAGAAATTCTTTAATTGAAGCCTGGGTTGAAGAAGTTAGAAGCATTACCAATCCTGATGCAGTTGTTTGGTGCGATGGCTCCGAAAATGAATGGCGCCAAATCACCGATCTCCTTGTTAAGAATGGAACCTTTGTTCCGCTAAAAAAGAAGCCAAATTCATTTTGGTGCGCATCTGACCCATCAGATGTAGCACGTGTAGAAGATCGAACTTATATTTGTTCAAAATCTGAAGCGGATGCTGGTCCAACTAATAATTGGATGGACCCAAACGAGATGAAGTCAATCATGATTGATTTATATCGTGGCAGCATGGCCGGAAGAACGATGTATGTAATTCCATTTTGCATGGGACCGTTAAATGCTGAAGTTCCAATGTACGGCGTCCAAATAACGGACAGTCCGTATGTAGTTGCTTCGATGCGAATTATGACTCGCATGGGAGACAAAGTCCTTAACCAAATGGGTAATTCAAAATTTGTTAAAGCGCTTCATAGCGTCGGCGCACCTTTAAAACCTGGACAAAAAGATGTGGCCTGGCCGTGCAGTCAAACTAAGTACATCACTCATTTTCCCGAAGATCATGAGATTTGGTCTTATGGCTCTGGTTATGGCGGAAATGCACTACTCGGTAAAAAGTGTTATTCGTTGCGAATTGCATCTGCCA
>CAYFKK010000020.1:0-7685 GCA_964343655.1 uncultured Actinomycetes bacterium
TCATGAAAAATGGACTTTCCGAAAGTTTAGGTTGGCTCTTTTCAATTCACGGAATCGCAATTGCGCTCTTCATGGGAATTGTCACAATGGCGGCGCCCAATTGGCTTCAAATATCCAGCATGAAGTACTTATCTCCTGGTCCAATTGCAACGCTTTCTTTGGCTGATCCGTTAACTGCAACACTACTTGGCGTATTTGTATTAAACGAAGATTTTTCAATTTCAGCTGGGTTTGGTTTGTTATTAGTTGCAATAGCGATTATTGGCCAAAGTTGGGCAGCTCGAAATCAAAAAACTTTGCTACTGTGAAATCATTTTAATTTAGTTTCGCCTTTAGCGAAGAATTTTTCCAATTCCATTTAGTATTTCCTTTTTATCGCGTTCAATTCCTTTTTTATCAATGGCACCTTGCGCAGTCAATGTCGCGAGACCGTGAACCGAACTCCATAAAATCATTTCAAGTCCTGGTACTTGCCTTCCCTTTAATTCATTTACAGTTTCAACCAAAACTTCCCAAGCTCGATCTGAATTTCCAGTTCTTTTATTTGGAGGGCAATATGAAAAGGCAACTTCAAATAATCGCGGGTTTTTTGCCGCAAAATCGATATATGCACTTCCGATAGTTCGCAACTTTAGTTTTGGGCTATTAATTTTTATTCGGTTACGCTGTGCAATCATGTAATCAGCTAATTCATCTCTGAATTTTTTACCTAATTCAAGTTGTAAATCTTCAATACTTTCAAAATGACGATATAAAGAAGCTGGTGAAACATTTAACCTCTCAGCAATTTTGCGTATTCCAAGCGATTGAATTCCACCTTTTGCAATTAATTCGCGGGCAACCAAAATGGCTGATTCTCGAAGTTCACCATGATGGTAATCAGAGCCTTTGCGTCGAGGTGTTAACATTGTTTACATTCTATCTCACTGATAGGAGATTGAATATGGCGATTAATCGAACGACAGCTATCCCAGAAGATGGCGTGATCCTGTTTATTGTAGGAATGCGTATTAATAAAATTTGGGCCATTCACAAATGGATTCCCGTAATGATTGCTATGCCCCGAATGTTGGTTGAGCAAATTAAGAATCGTGAAATAGGTGTGATTGGAACTCCGCGAACTTTTGTTTCTGGTCGACTTATTCAAGTTCAGCAGTATTGGAAGAACTATGACTTACTTGAAAAATATGCTAAAGATCCAAATTCAAATCACTTACCAGCTTGGCGCGCTTTCAACAAAGCAGCTCGAAAGAATAATTCCGTCGGCATTTACCATGAAACATATTTGATCAAGCGTGGTGCAAATGAAAATATTTATGGAAACCTTCCATCACCAATTCTGTTAGGTTCAGCGGTTGGCGTAAAAGAAATCACAAGCATTAACGATTCATCAAGGTTACGAATGGATTTTGAAGAAAAATAATTGGAGCCCCCCGTCAGGATTGAACTGACGACCTTCCGCTTACAAGGCGGATGCTCTACCACTGAGCTAGGGAGGCGTTACTAAATAAAACAGCGGCTAATACTAGCGCTTCGGCCAGCTAATTAATTCCGGGTATTTCGCGCTACGACCATCGCCAGATGACTTTCCGCGCGCACGGCGAATAATCCATGGAATTGCAAATGTAATTGTCCACGCAGTAAACGCAATTCCCTGCACAACTTTTGGTTTCGGTTTCATTGGTGGTAACGGTTCTTTATAAGTTGGATCAAACGGCAAATTCAATTGTTCTAATACGCCTTGGGCCAATAACCAGTGACCTTTTGCATTTAAATGTAATCGGTCGCGATCTAAATACCTAACATCTTTAAATGCTTCGTTGTAATTTCCATCAATCACAACCGCGCCAACTTCTTTACCTATTTCACGCACCTGTTGATTAAAAACTGAAAATCGCTCGCGCCAGATTGTTTGAATTCGTCCTTTTCGATTAGTTTCTTCCAAAACTGTAAATAACATTAATTGCGCACCCGCATTTGCTAAATCTCGAACTGCCTTGGCATAAGCCGGCAAGGTAATTTCTGGACGATAGTTCGGGCGGATTACATCGTTTGCACCTGCATGGAAACTAAGAATGGAATTTGGACCAATCAAATTCAGCGCTACTGGAACTTGATGTTCAACTACTTGTGGCAATAATTTGCCCCGAACCGCCAAGTTTGCATATTTAAAATCAGGGTTTTGACTAGCAATTACATCGGCAACGCGATCGGCCCAGCCGCGGTATTTCCCATCAATTTTTTCGTCAGCAATTCCTTCCGAAATTGAATCGCCAACAACAATTAATCGATCAATTCGTTGCAGCACGTCGCGCCTCATCAACCGCATAAAGTGCGATTGATGTTGCAACGGAAGCATTTAAGCTTTCAGTTGCTTCCCGCATTGGAATTTTCACAACGAGATCGCACTTTTCTGAAACTAATCTAGATAAACCTTTGCCTTCGCTTCCAACAATAATCATGATTGGTTCGGTAGAAACTTTCATATTGCCGACCAATTCCTTGCCATCGCCATCAAGCCCAACTACGAAATATCCTTTTTCTTGCACCTCTTCGATGGCTCGATTCAAATTAGTAACTTGAGCAATCGGCATTCGCGCGGCAGCACCAGCTGATGCTTTCCACGCGGAAGCTGTCATGGCAGCTGCGCGACGTTCGGTAATTACAACGCCATCGACTCCAAATGCTGCCGCGGATCGAACAATCGCGCCGAGATTTCTTGGATCAGTTACGCCATCCAACGCCACTATTAATCCTGGCTTTTGCGCTCGCTGCAAAATTTCAACTAAAGATGAATATTGATACGGCTTAATTGCTAGCGCAATTCCTTGGCTATTAGGCGATATTCCTTCTAATTCCGCGCGATGAACTTCACGAATACTTAATCCGCGCTTTAAAGAAATTTGTAATGATTCGGTAATCCGATCATCTATATCAATCGAGCGCGCCACGATTAATTCTTGCGCCGGAACATTTGCCCGAAGTGCTTCAAGGGTGGCGTTACGACCAGCAACTAATTCGCCAGAAATATTCAATTTACTTCCGCTGAATTTTTTATCAGGCCGTGGTCGTCGCGAATTTTTACTTGCTTTGCGCTTCGCGGCTGCGTGGTAAGGCCGATCTTCCGCTTTTGGCGTTGGCCCACGGCTGCCTAATCGCTTTGGTTTTTGGCCACCGCTTCCTGCCGATGGTCCTTTTTTATTTTTGCGAATCGCACCGCGGCGCGAAGAATTACCAGCCATTTATTTCAAACTCCAACGCGCACCTTGCGCGGTATCTTCGATGATGATTCCAATTGAAGCCAAGCCGTCGCGAATTTGATCAGCTGCGGCAAAATCTTTCCGAGCACGCGCTGCATCACGCTGTTCGAGCGCCAATTTAATTACGCCATCCAATGCGCCAGATAAATCTGGCCCGGTGCTCGCAAAATTAGAATCGAATGGATCGCAACCTAAAATTTCTAAGGCACCTCGAATGGCGGCAGCGCTAACTTTAATTTTTGCTTTATCCCCACTAGTAATTGCGCTATTTCCTTCGCGAAGCGATTCTGAAATTAACGCTAAAACTTGCGGCACCGCCAAATCATCATCAAAAGCGGCAGCCATCTCCTTCGTAACTTGTCCACTAAATTCGCCAACTAACTCTTTGGCGCGATTTAAAAAGTTTTCAATCCGCTGAAACGCAGTTGCTGATTCTTGTAGCGCTTCGGTAGAAAACTCCAACATTGACCGATAGTGCGCTGAACCTAAATACCAGCGCAATTCAATGCCACGAACTTGTTTTAATAATTCGTTTACCTGCAAAGTGTTTCCAAGCGATTTCGACATTTTTTCGCCGGATTGGGTTACCCAAGCGTTATGCATCCAATTGCGCGCAAATTTGTAACCAGCTGCTTCAGATTGGGCAATTTCATTTTCGTGATGCGGGAAAATTAAATCTAATCCGCCACCATGTAAATCAAATTCATCACCTAAATAAGCCCGCGCCATTGCGCTGCACTCCAAATGCCAACCAGGGCGACCATCGCCCCAGGGCGTTGGCCAGGATGGTTCCCCTGGTTTCGCCGCTTTCCAAAGTGCAAAATCACGTGAATCGCGCTTTGCGCGATCTTCGGTATCGCCAGCAGATTGCAAATCATCTAGTTTCTGGCGCGACAATGTTAAATATGAATCAAGTTTTTTAACTTCTAAATAAACATCGCCATTTCCTGGTGCATAAGCCATGCCCCGTTCAATCAATCGCTGCATCAATTCAATCATTTGCGGAATATGGCCCGTGGCCCGTGGCTCGTAAGTCGGCGGTAAAACATTTAGCGCCGAATAGGCAGCTAAAAATTCGCGCTCGTATTTCATAGCCAGCGCCCACCATGGCATCTTTTCAGTAACTGCTTTTTGCAAAATTTTGTCATCGATATCCGTGACATTTCGAATAAAAGTAACTTCTAAACCAGATTTAATTAACCAGCGGCGCAAAATATCGAAATTTACAGCGCTGCGAACATGACCAATATGTGGCGAAGATTGAACCGTTGCGCCGCAAACATAAATTCCAACTTTGCCCTTATTAAGTGGTTTAAATTCTGAAATTTCCCGCGAGCGCGTATTAAATAAATTTAAAGTCATGGCAATTGCACCAGCGCCGTTGCAATTGTTGAAATTCCTTCACCGCGACCGGTAAAACCCATGCCATCAGTTGTAGTGCTAGTTAAAGTAACTGGTGCACCAAGGGCATCGCTTAAAACTTTTTCCGCTTCAGTGCGCCGGGGTGCAATCTTTGGTGCGTTACCCACTATTTGAATCGCAACATTATTTACTTTAATTTTTTTCTCATCGAGCATCTGGCGCACATAATTAATCATCTTTACCCCCGATGCTCCCTTCCACTCTGGTCGATCTATTCCAAAAACTTGCCCAATATCTCCCAAATTGCTGGCTGATAAGAGTGCATCACAAAGTGCATGAGCTGCCGCATCGCCATCGGAATGTCCGGCTAACTTTTTCGCTTCGGGCCAATCCAATCCAGCTAAATGGCAGATGCCATCGCTATCAAACGGATGCGCATCAACGCCGATGCCGGTACGTAATTTTGATAAATCTTGAGAATTAATGATCGGCGCTTTCGATGATTGCCTTTAACGATTCAATTGCCGCATCTTCGTTATCGCCCTCAACTTGCACGCCTACGCTTTCACCGCATTTAATACCAAGCGACATCACTTTTAAAATGCTAGATCCATCTACATAAGTGCCAGGAACGCCGCCAACAACTTTAGTTAATTGAACTTTGCAACCTGAAGCCTTTACAGCATTTACAAATAATGAAGCTGGGCGTGCGTGCAGCCCAACCTCTGATGCGACTACTGAAATAAATTCCTTCATTGGGTTAGCGTAACTAATGAGTAATGGTGTTAAATATGGACAGATATTCAGATACCTGCACAATTGTGAAAGTAGATAAATGGCACCTACAGACTTATTAATTGGCCATCCACTGGCATCAAAAGAGTTGGCATCGCATGCACTTCTTTATATGTGGAAGATCCGCAAATTTGAAGAAGCGGTTGAAGATTTATTCGGTCGCGGAATGATGCACGGAACGATGCACTTATCAATCGGCCAAGAAGCAGGTCCGACCGGAATGTGCATGGCGCTTCGAATTGATGATCAAATTACTTCAACTCACCGTGGTCACGGACATTGCATTGCAAAGGGTGCCGACCTAACTCGAATGATTGCTGAATTACTTGGGAAAAAAATTGGATATTGCGGCGGCCGCGGTGGTTCGATGCACATTGCAGATGCCGAAACTGGAAACCTTGGCGCTAATGGCGTTGTAGGTGGCGGTGTTCCAATTGCAGTTGGCGCAGCCTTGGCTTCGAAATTGCAGAAGAAAGGAACGGTTGCAGTCTCCTTCTTCGGCGATGGCTCGATGAATGAAGGCGCATTCCATGAAGCGGCAAACTTAGCTGCGATTTGGAACCTGCCAGTAGTTTTGTTCTGCGAAAATAATAAATATGGAATGTCTTCGGCGACATCAAAAGCATTTAAATTAGAGAATCTGGCAGACCGCGGAAAAGGTTACGGAATTCCAGGCGAAACCGTTGATGGAAACGATGTCGTCGCAGTTTATGAGGCGGCAGAGCGCGCTGTTAATCGCGCTCGCAATGGTGAAGGCCCAACATTGATTGAATCAGTGACTTATCGCTGGAAGGGCCATAGCCGTTCAGACAAAAATTTATATCGCACCAAAGAAGAGATTGAGGAATGGAAAGAGAAAGATCCGCTTCCAAAATTTATTCATCGCGTGCAAAAAGAGAAATTGTTAAATCAGGCTGAGTGCGATGCAATTCAGCAAAAGGCAGTAGATGAAATTTTTGCTGCGGTAAACACTTCGGTGAAAGCTGAATCGGCAACGCCAGATGGTTTATTAGCTGCCGTATTTAAGGGAGCGAACTAATGAGCGACGATCGTTTCCTAACAATGGCGGAAGCTGTCCGCGAAGCAATGACTATTGCGATGGAGGAGCGCCCAGACGTTTTCTTGATGGGCGAAGATGTTGGTATTTATGGTGGCGCCTTCGGAGTTTCAGCTGGAATGCGAGACAAATTCGGTGAAGATCGAATTATTGATACCCCGATTTCGGAATTGGGAATTGTCGGCGCGGCCGTTGGTGCCGCACTTTCCGGAATGCGACCAATCGTCGAAATTCAATTTTCAGATTTCACGGCGCAAGCAATGGATCAAATTGCAAACCAGGCGGCAAAGATTCACTTCATGCTTGGAGGCGCGCTACATGTACCAATGGTGCTTCGCGCACCGCAAGGATCCGGAACTGGCGCTGCAGCGCAGCATTCCCAAGTTCTAGAAACTTGGTTCGCCAATATTCCTGGTTTGAAAGTTGTGACACCTTCAACGCCGGCTGATGCCAAAGGATTACTGCTTTCGGCAATTGATGATCCAAACCCAGTTATCTTTTTAGAACACAAATTGCTTTACAAAATGAAAGGCTTGGAAGAAGTTCCAACTGGTTCGGAACGAATTCCGCTTGGGGTTTCAAAAGTTGTTCGCCACGGAAAAGATTTAACAATTGTGGCAACCGGCATCATGGTTTATAAAGCGCGACAGGTTGCAGATAAATTAGCTGCAGATGGAATTGAAGTAACCATCATTGATCCGCGAACCATTTCACCACTTGATATCAAACCAGTTTTGGCCTCAGTTGAAGAGACTGGCCGATTGATGGTGGTTCAAGAAGGTCCAAAACATGCTGGGTTTATCAACGAAGTTATTGTTCAGGTAACTGAAAGCTCAGCCTTTGGTTCGTTAATTGCACCAATCAAACGCCTAGCTGGTCTTGATATTCCAATTCCTTATGCGCCACAGTTGGAAAAGGCGGCGGTGCCACAAGTCGAAGAAATCGAAGCGGCAGCGCGCGAAATCGTTAAGAACTGGCGGTAATTAAATGTCCTTCAAACACATCGTTGTTATGCCGAAAATGAGCATGACCATGGAAACTGGCGAGTTAATTAATTATCACGTTAAACCTGGTGATCATGTAAAAGCTGGTCAAATGTTGTTTGAAGTAATGACTGACAAGATTGATATGGAAGTCGATTCACCGGCCGATGGCGTAATCGATGCATTAATAGGTGAAGTTGGCGCAACAATTGAAGTTGGTAAACCAGT
>CAYFKK010000020.1:7785-10174 GCA_964343655.1 uncultured Actinomycetes bacterium
CATCCCAAACGAAAAAATTAAAGCTGTACCTAAAGCCCGCATTTTGGCTGATGAAAAAGGAATTTCGTTAAGCAATATTCATCCAACTGGTCCAGATCGCACTGTTATGTATTCCGATGTCGCAAATGCACAAGCAGATCCAAAAATTTTAGAACGGCAAGCGGCTAATCGAGATTTGATTGCTCGTGGTATCGAAATGACTCGCACAATCCCGCAAGCTAGTTTCACGCGTGCCGTAGCCGCGAGCGCCGGAACTTCATATGAATGGCAGGCGAAGTTATTAACTGCCTGGGCGAAAACACTTCGTGGCTTTGGCTATGCCGATAATGGCGTCGCGCTAATCATTGAATCTAAATATGGCAGCGCCCTTCCAGTATTTAAGAATCCTGATCAAATTCAAGATTTAGCGAAATTGATTGAAACCACCACTGATCAAGCTCGCAACGGCAAAGTCCCGTTGGCGATGCTCAGCGGTGCCACCACGACTGTCTTTGATTTAACTCATTACAAAATGGCAGCCGACCAACCACTGCTCTTTCCAAACCAAGCGACCGGCTTGACCGTTGGAATCGATGCCCAAGGGGCATTGAGCCTTTCGCTGACCATCGATCTTCGCGCTCTGGATTTCTACGACGGAGCCAATCTGCTCGATCGTTTAACCGCCGCACTTTAAACCTACGCTCAGCATCCGCACATCCGTGCAAGATTGTTATAAATTTTTGCACAAATGTTCTTGCTTACTGCCCTGTAGCGGTAGACACTTTCCCAAATTCACGGCACTTGTTAGGACAGGTTGGTAAATGAAGCAACGCGAAACGGAGACCATTCTCCAGGCCGCGCGCTTGTATTACGAAGATGAACTCTCGCAAGACGAGGTCGCTTCCAAACTTCGAACCAGCCGTTCCAATATCTCGCGCATGCTAACTGCCGCAAAGCGGATGGGAATTGTGCAGATCAAAGTTATTGCACCTACATCTCGCCACGAAACTTTATCCAAGCAACTCCGCCAAGCCCTCGGCGTTAAAGAGGTTCAAGTAATTGCAGCCGATACAAATGATTTGGCAATTAATGCCGTGGGTCGCGCAGCTGCCAGCTGTCTGTTAAAAGATTTACGCGATAACCAAACAATTGCAATTTCCTGGGGCCGCGGCTTAGAGGCGACCGTAATTAATTGCCGTAAAGATAATTTAGCTGGACTACGAATTGCCCAATTAATGGGTTCGATTTCCTCGGTTGGCACCTCAGTTTCAGCTGAAGAAGTTGGCCGAGCTTTTGCCAAAAATTTAAATGCGGAATTTATTGCGGTTCATTCTCCAATGATTGTTACCAATAGCAAAGTTCGTGATTCATTATTAAATGAACCTTCGATTGAACGAGCAATTGATGCAGCAGAAGGTGCGGATGTTGCGATTTTTGGCATTGGATCAAATGGGTCGGCTTCTTCAGAGATGGTGCTCAGCGAATTCGATTTAACAAAAACTGAATATGAAGAAGTTGCCAAAGCATATGCCGGCGATATTGCATCGAGGTTTTATAACACTTCCGGCAAAGTAGTAAACAGCGCTCTGGATAATCGTGTTGTCGGATTATCACTAGATGAAATTCGTAAAATTCCAAAGAAAATCGGAATTGCGACCGGTGCCGAAAAAGTTCTGGGCGTTATTGGCGCTGCACGTGGAAAATTAGTTGATCACTTAATTATTGATATTGCTTGCGCAAACGGGGTTTTAAAACTTCTATCAGCGGGCGAAGGAAAGAACTAAATGGGTCTAGGTAAGTTATTTGCAATCATCGCAATCATGTGGGGAATTCAATTGTTCTTCGCTTGGCGCCAAGCAAAGCGCTTTCAGGATCAGTTATCGGTACTTCGCAAAGAAGGCGCAGTAGCAATCGGAGTTGGTGGCAAGCGTTACCGCGGTGGCCGCGCTTTCGTAGCGCTATCGGCAAATGACAAAGGAATTATTCAAAGCGGGTTATTACTAACCGGCATCACGACAATGGCAAAAGGAAAGCCATTTGATGACTACAAAGGATTCTCTATCAAAGATGTTGCTTCGGGAAACCGAACAGCACCTGGACGAAAAGAGAAAGTGACGGAAGCAGCACGGATGGCGGCCGAACACATTCTCGAGTACCAAGGGAAAAAATAGATAGAGAATAAAAAATCGCAAAACCGTACGGTTGCGATTTTTTGAAAACGGTCGAAAGACCTTTACACACTTAGGAGGTGTGCATTGAACCTATTATCTGTTGCAGCTTCAGCTGCAGTAGAAGTAGCAAAACCAACCGGCGTTCTCGGCGCGTTGGCAACAGCTGCTGAAGACTTTATTAAGGTCTTCAACAAAGGTGGTTCGGTTCTGCTTTCACTTATGGGCGGAATCCTTCCAAC